>JACDZH010000474.1 GCA_013426815.1 Paludibacter sp. | reverse complement strand
CTCAATTATCAATTGAATTTTAAAATTCTTATCCCGAACTCAGGTTATTATGAAAAAACTTATTTATTTGCTAATTTCTTTACATATTTTAGCCGTATCGCTTTCTTTTTCATTGATTTCTTGTAAAAAACAAATGAACAAAACGGATGTTTTAATGGATTCGATTGATTATAAAAAACCACCCCAACGTGGGCAAAAAACAGCAATATTTACGAAGTGAACATTCGTCAATACACTCCCGAAGGCACATTCAAAGCATTTCAACAGCAATTGCCCCGACTTAGTGAAATGGGTGTTGACATTTTATGGATAATGCCAATCAATCCTATTGGTGTTAAAAACCGTAAAGGAACACTTGGAAGTTATTACTCTATAAGCGATTACACCAAAATAAACCCTGAATTTGGAACAGAAGCTGACTTTAAAATCCTTGTAAGTGAGGCTCAAAAACTTGGAATGCATGTGATTATCGACTGGGTAGCAAACCATACTTCGTGGGATAATGTTTGGATGAAAAATCATACAGATTGGTACACAAAAGACAGTTTGGGAAATATTACAATTCCCGGCTGAACCGACTGGGACGATACAGCCGATTTAAATTACAATAATCCGGAATTACGTCGGGCAATGATAGACGCCATGTTATATTGGGTGAAAAATGCCGATATTGATGGTTTCCGCTGCGATGTGGCAGGTATGATTCCGTTGAATTTCTGGATGCATGCACGTAAAGCCATTGATGAAGTAAAACCTGATTGTTTTTTTCTTGCCGAAGATGGAGAACCCCAAATATACAAGGCATTTGATATGACTTACAATTGGACATTGAAAGATATTTTAAACCAAATACCTAAGGGAAAAAAGAATGTAAATTATTTAATAAAACATTTTGAAACAGAATCGAAAAAGTTTAAAAATGAAGATATACGAATGCAATTTATCACTAATCATGACTTAAATACATGGGATGGTGATGAATATGAACGATTGGGAGATTCGCCGGTAGATGCTTTTACTGTTTTGACATTTACACTTCCAGGAATGCCTCTGACATATACAGGTCAGGAAGAACCATTGAAAAAACGGCTTAAATTTTTTGACAAAGATACAGTTGGTTTTAAGTATTAGACTTTATTTCGATTAATATTATATATCGCTGTTATTCAGCGTGATTCTT
>JACDZH010000473.1 GCA_013426815.1 Paludibacter sp. | reverse complement strand
CAGGAAGGCCCTGCGTGGCGATCCTGGAGGCGGTTTCATCGAGACCAGGGCAAGGAGTGAGATCAGTCTTTAACTTTGGCCACATGCTGGGAACTATCGAGGGAGTCTTGCAGGCTGTCGGTATTCCCTACCAGCTTGTCAGTGCCAGCGTATGGAAAAAACGGGCTGGCCTTATCGGTAAGCCAAAGGCCGCGTCAAGATCACTTGCCGGGCAATTATTCCCAGAGCAGGCAGAGAGGTTTAAGCGCGTCAAGGATGATGGCCTTGCTGAAGCGGCCTTGATTGCAAGGTTCGGGCTATAAAAGCACAAGGTACTTCCAGAGCTTTTTCAGCTTAAGGGTGTTTCGAACCCCGATACGTGAGTCCGTTTCAATTTGAAAATTTTATTATATTTCTGAACCCTTGGAGGTTTTGCCATGAAAGAGACCAATCCAGACCGCTTTAAGACAAGAAAAGAGGCTTTAAACTGGCTGATGACGCAAGGCTATAAGATTTCACAGGGGAAATTTTACACTGACTGCACAAACGGTCAAAAGATCACCGTTCACCGTGACGGCACCGTGTCAAAATGGGAGGTGTTCGAGTACGCCCGGAATGAATTGAAGACCGGCACCGGGTCAGGCACCGGGTCAGGGCTTGCGGCTGAGCAGATGCGAAAGATTCGGGCTGAAGCCGACATGAAGGAATTACAGTTCCAGATTGAGACCAGGAAGCAAGATAAAAACTGGCTTCACGCTGATGAGGCATGGGCTACCCTTGCGGCATTAATCGGCACCTTGAGGGATGCGATCAGTCATCAGCTCCAATCCGGCACCGGAAAAATCATCGAGGCGGCTGGAGATCACCAATATCATGGAGAAGTGTTCGAGTTCTGCGAGTCGCTGATAAATAAAGCCTTCAATGAGGTTGCAGACAGCCCACTTGACGTGACATTCGAGAGGGAGATCGAGAACGAGCCGAACCAAGAAGAGCCGGTCAGGGATTAATATTTTCCCTCTGGCCAGAGACCGCTTCCTTTTTCTGGATGGGAGGCGGTTTTTTTTTCAGAAGGTGGAGAAAAGGCGCTGTCGTAATCTTGACTTGTACCGCCATGTCAGTTGAAAATATAACTGGCATATAACTGAACAAAAAAGCACCTACCGAGAAACTCGATAAGTGCTTGAATCTACTGGTGCCGGGAC
>JACDZH010000472.1 GCA_013426815.1 Paludibacter sp. | reverse complement strand
CCTGAGCATATTTTTTGCAACTTTCGTGTCTTAAAGAATATCCGCATTCATCGTTCTTTTCAAGTTTTTTATTAACATAACATGTTAGTCATTACGACAGAAGCTCAACTGTTAACCCGAATCATCCCTCTCCAGCAGCTGTAAAATGGCTGCCGCTGCAGCCCTGTTTCACACAAAAGTGTCATGCTTTCCAGCACATACTCCCAACTATTCTCGCAAGAGGCCTTGTCAATCTTGCACAGAAAAGCCTGGACTTCCTGGGGATAGCGTTTCTCAACCTTTAGTATCTCATTCTCGTTTCATAATTTTTTCTGATAAGCCTTGTTTATATATTCAATTGACCAATCTAACGCCAACCGATTCCACTCAATAGCTCGACGGCTCCAATGCTCACTAATGGCCTGCGTAAAGTCCGGCCGTACCAGTTTGGCGCGGGCCTTCAGCCATTCAGAGGATTCTTGTCTGATCACCACACCTTCCAACGAACCAGCCCGGAACAGACTGGCTTCGGCCATGACTCGTGATTGCAACTCGGCAAGGGTTGTTTTACCCCTGAACAACTCGGGGACGACAGGAAGATTGAGCAAGGCGGCCAGTTCATTGCGTCGAATCGTGCTCCAGAATCGCATAGCTGGACGGTCGTAAACATCGAACACCATAAAATAGTCGGGTAAGCGGTCGTAGCCCACAGAATGACGGGCCGCACACCACTCACCAAAGATAATGAGATTACCTCCCAGCATCGAAATCAAATCATCCGCCCGTGGCGTAAGCCATGCTGTCAACTTTTTGAATTGGCCGCTAAAAGGTTCTTTCAAATACTGTCCCCGGTTTTGCAGGCGCACCCCGCCTTCCAGGCTGAGGGAAATACCCATATTTGCTCCGTCCAGTTTCTCTTCCACCACGACTTCTGAAATGAGTAAGTCCTTTGCCTCAGCCGTAGATAAAACTTTGTCGTCACGGGGGCAGCCTTCACCCAGCCAGATAATATGTGGGGTATGAGGAAAACGAAAAAAATCGTCCGTCATCTTACATGCCTTCCTATTTTTTCCTGGTACCATTCCTCTGGAAGCAAGGGTTCAAAAGCAATCTCATGGGGAGTAAGCTCTCGTTTAATCAGGTGCCAATCAATGTCATTTACTTAAGAACCAAAAACAATTTAAAATATTGTAATTACAACA
>JACDZH010000113.1 GCA_013426815.1 Paludibacter sp. | reverse complement strand
ATTCATAAAATATTCTGTATCATCAACTTAGGGGTGCTGAGTAGTTACTAATATTTATCTTCAGAAACACCAAAACTGTGTTATAAATCCACTCCTACATCTACATTTCCATCGCCAAAATCCCATAATTGATGAGAGTATGTGGTATTTTTCACTCCACAAGTGGAGTGGTCTATCGGATGTCACTTCGTCTTTATCACTTAGTATTGAGTAAGTTAACGGACCAAAATAAGAAGCAGTAAAATGTAATATATCTTTACAACAAGCTCTTGAAGTTCCAATTACATTATATTCTCTTTTTTCATTTAAAACTATACAATCACTTTCATTCCCATCACTCCATTTATAGGTCATGGCACCGGTTACATTAAAAAACTGCGAAATCTCCTTCACAAAGTTTAGTTTCCTTATCCAATGATAATTTTGGTAAGACACAACCAAAAACATCTTTTCGAAATAAGTTGTACAAAATCCATTTGAAATAGTCAATTGAACTTTATAATTACTTGGCGTGGAATAAATGTACTATACATATATTTCATATCCATTTTACTTTCCAATTGACATTAAAAATAAAGTTTATTGAAAGGTTTTTTAAACAACAGTAAAATAAATATAAAATAATATTTTCAAATTATTTCTCCACTTCCTATGCAAATCTTAGCAGATGCATCGTACACCACACCAAACTGTCCTGGTGCGATACCTTGTAATTTTTGACTTGAAATTATATAGTATCCAGTTGATGTAGTAAATATCTTTCCGGATGTAAATTCAGGTGTATGCCTGATTTTGAATGTAATATCAATTCCAGTTGAAGTATTTTCCCATGGATTCTCAGTAATAAAATGAAAATCACGAATCGAAAATTCTTTACCAAACTGTGTTTGTACTTCATAACCTTTCGATACAAAAATTACATTTGCCTCAATATCCTTTTTAACAACATACCATGGACCACCCGAAAGACCTAAACCTTTTCGTTGACCGACTGTATGAAACCAATATCCTTTGTGATTTCCAATAACTTTCCCAGTTTCAAATTCAACTATTAACCCTTGTTTTTCTCCTAAATATCGGCGAATAAAATCGTTATAATTTACCTTACCTAAAAAACAAATACCCTGACTATCTTGTCGATTTGCATTTGGAAGTTTTGCATTATGGGCAATTAAACGCACTTCAGTTTTCAACAAATTACCAATTGGAAACATAAGTTTAGAAACCTGCAAAGCATCAATTTGTGCCAAAAAATCGGTTTGATCTTTCAAAGGATCTTTTGCTGTAGATAAAAATATTTTGTCCATTAAATCGGTTGTCGTTGCATAATGTCCAGTAGCTGTTTTATCAAAATCTTTACCTACCTTTTGTTCAAACACCCCGAATTTAATTAATTTATTACACATTACATCCGGGTTTGGTGTCAATCCTTGTTTTACCTTGTCAATTGTATAGGTAACAACATTATCCCAATAATCTTGATGTAAATCTACAATTTCTAAACTACAACCGTAATTCCGGGCAATTAATGAAGCCATTTCCAAATCTTCTTCTGACGAACAATGCAATAATTCATCATCATCCATCCCTATTTTGATATAAAAAAGCGTTGGAGTAAATCCAGCTTCTCTCAAAAGATGAACAACTACAGAACTATCAACTCCACCCGAAAATAATGTTGCAATATTCACGTTTTATTGTAAATGTTAATTTAAAATTATATATAGTACTCAGCTATATCCACAATACCGGCACGAATAGCATATTTTGTAGCTTCGTGAACGTTGTTTACTTCAATTTTATGAAATATATTTTTTCGATGTGTCATAACTGTATGAGTACTTACAAACCTGAGAGCAGCAATTTCTTTGGTCGTTTTGCCCAATGCCATTTCTTTCAAAATCTCTTGTTCTGTAAGTGTTAACAATTGCTTACTATTAATACTAATAGACTTCCTTATCGTATCTAGTAACAAATTGCTTACATAATTACTGATAAACCTATTTCCCTGCATCGACTCCCTCAGTGCCGTAACTATTTCCTCATAGTGGCTATCTTTCATCAGAACACTGAAAGAATGCGTGTTATACAATAATATTTGTAAAAACGCATTACTTAACTCATCCGAAAACAACAACCAATCTACTTGATAAAACCGATTTTGAAGTATAACCAATTCATTCACACTTTCAAAATCAAATATAGTATAATCGAGTATTACAAATGAATCTGGAATTTCAGTTAATATTGAAATCAAGTTTCCTTTGGATGTTACCTCTTTTAATTCAATTGATCCAAATTGCTCAAAAATAATAAACTTTAGACCCGCATTCGTAATGTTTTGATTATCGGCAAGTACAATATTTCTCATTTAAAATATGTTTTTTATATCCTTTGATCTTATCAACAAATTTCTTATAAAAAGACAAACTGAATGATTACTTCAAATTAAATAACACTTACATTAAAAAAAGACGACATGATGTCGTCTTTTTTTAATACAAATACAGACATTAATCAGAAATACACATCAATTTAAATTTAATACTCCCAAAGGTCTTGTTCAAAATTCATAAGCTCGGTTTCTATCCTACTTTGTTCCTTTTTAATTTTGTCTGGGTCAACGTTGTATTCCAACAACATTCGGTTAAACATATTACTGTCGCCAAGTAAATAACTCGAATATAGTTTCTGAGAAAAGAAGTCATCATAAGACATTCTTTGTGAATCATTTCCGTTTGGAATTACATATTGTCTAACTAAATATGGTCGTAATTCATCGAAAGAAAACCAACATAAAATAGAACCGATAAAATATTGCATAGATTCTTTTGATTCAATATTATCTGGATTCAAAGCATATAATGGAGCAATTGCAGTAATTTTTGAATACAGCCGCGAAGTATGTATATCAAAAAAAATAACTTCTTGAATCAGAAATTTAAATTGATTTTTAACATAACGCATATATTGGTCGTTTCCAAATGTACGTTGTTTTGTAACCGCATTTATTTGAATTAGATTGTTATCTTTATCATTATCAAATGCAAATACTTTTGATAATTCCTCACCACTTAATTTTTCGGAGAATGATGGGGATAATATGCGTGCATTTTTTTTATAAACATCCAATCCGCTGCAGATAGCATCTATCATAACTCGAAATAAACTTGAGTATTCTTCATTTTTACGAATTGGAAAATAAAGTTGATAATTTTGCTTTTCACGCATGTCAATAACACGGTATACTGTTCTCGACCATCTGATATCGTCCATTCGATGATTTACAACAGCAATAGTATCTGATAATGAATCTTTTTCAGTAGTTTGGATACGAACAGCACCTTTTTTATCAAAAAAAGATAACTCACTTGATTGTGCAAAAACCATATTCGAGACAAAGAAAAAAGACAGAAGCAAAAAAATAATCCTATATTTATTCATAATATTTATGCTTAATTTATTCAACTAAATAATATCTTGTATATAAATTTAAATTTCAATTTGTATAAGTCCTAGACTTCTCATTTTGCCATCTAAACCAACGGCTTTTATGTTTTTCAGAATTAAAAAATCACCACCTTCTAACCTATCAATATATCCCAATTGTTTGGAATTAAAACGTGGACCGCTCGCATCTACTGAACCTTCATTAGTTCTCATGGTAAAAGAAACAATATTAAAGTTAGCCTTTATTAATTCGTCAGATCCGTAACTTGCAATAAGTGAGACACCTGCAGATTTTAATAATCTTTTAGAAATTGTACCATCCTGCAAAAGACGTGGCACTCCGCCTGCATCGGTATATTGAAGATAAGATTTCGGATCAGGTAAATATCTCACTCTGTATGAACCCCCACCCATTGGCAAATCTTTTCCATCAATTTTAGCATAAACAGCAATATTAATTTCGCCATCCTGATTCGCACGAATAACGTATTTGCCGGAAGAAGTTCTTTGAGCTGTACCCCCCGATACACGTACCGAAACATTTTCAGATGCAACACCAGGTACAGAAATACTAAAGATATTGTCAATCCCACGGTAGAGAACATTCAAAGCATCGTTAGAAACAGTTGCCGATGGTTCGCCAACAATATAATCACTTTTAAATGGATAACTTCTGACAAGACCATCGTTTCCCATCAATTTTATCATTCCGGCATAATTAAAAAGACCTGTTTTACCGCAACTTACCTCATATAACCCATTTTTATAAGATGAGCCCCCAACAAAGTATTCTGGTGATTTTGTTGAATCAACAGCCGAAAGCACTATTTGTGCACTATATTTTCCTCCCTTAATAACATAACGTGTATTTGGAACAACCAATGCAGTAATCTTATTTACACGAAAATCAGCAGCATCGGTTTGCCCCTTTAAATATTGAACAACCTCAGCTTCGGTTGTACGAATATCACTTTGATATTTAGTAAGAATTGTAATTATTGCCGAAATAGGCATCATTTCGAAAATAGATTCCTCCCAAGAAATTGTTACATCTTTAGTTTTTACATCTTTTGTGGCAAAAATCGATTGATACATTTTTTGTTTATATGGGTTATCTACAGATAAATCAACTAAATATTTTCGATAATCTTCAATTTTTTGTTTTAGAACTTTACCATTTTTTTCATTGATAGCATACTGAAAACCTTTGTCCAGATTATCTTTTGCACTAATTTGTCTTACATAAGCACTGTCATTTGCTTCTTTAGCATCTGTCAATCTTACAAGTGCCACTTTAAAGCTTTCAATGTAATTAAATAAATCATCTGATTTTTTCTTGGCAATCTTAGCTTTCTCTAACCATTCACGGACTTTTGCAGGGTTTTTATCAAATAAATCCTGAAAATCAGCATATAATCCCATGTTTCGGTTCTCAGCCGATTCTATAGTTGTGTGTAAACTATCATCCACCATCGAAAACCCCTTAAGAATTTCACTAGAAACATTTAATGCTAACATAGCTGTCAACACCAAATACATCATACCTATCATTCTTTGTCTGGGCGTTTCGGGACAATTTTTTGCTCCACTCATTTATGTAATCTTTAAAAAATTAAAAAACAACAAAATTACTTGAACATTAATTCAAAGCATTAAGCATATTTCCATATACCAAATTCAAATCAGCTACTTGCTTTGCCAATTTTATTGTACTTGCCTTAAAGTTTTCTGTTTCTTCTGCCGCAACTAATGTGGCAACTTTCATTTTTTGCACATCACCTACAATCACTCCCAATTCATCATTCACCACACGTACACGTTCAGTTTGTTGTGTTATAGCTTCTGATTGAGCTTTAATATTTTTTAGTTGAATTTCGTAAATTGAATTAATAGACGAAAGATTTTTATTTATATCTTCCATTTTCACGGCGTACTGCTTTGTGTTTTTCTCAACGGTTTCCATACCTTCAGAAATGCCTTTATAAGAGCTCGTTAAAAGACCTGCAGCACTGTTCAAAGATTCTTGACTATTGATAAACTTTTTGGTAATTTCAGATGCACCATCAATATTTTTGATAAACAATTCTGTAGAACCAACCACATCAGATAAAGTTCCAAACTGATGTGCAGTTGATACCAAATTCTTAATTCCTTCGGAAAGCTTTTTAACATCATCATCGTTTATAGTTTCGGTATAATTCAGACCAACTTCCCTATTTGGTGATAGAATTCCTACAGATGCTGATTTACCACCAGACAACTCATTTTTTGCTCCCTCTGTAAAATCGAAAACTTTGTGCCACTCATATTCATGATGTGGTTTATCAAAGATTCCAAGTGAAAATAAAACAGCTTCCACTGACATTCCTATTCCTAACATTATACCAGCTCCCGCAAGGTGCAAAATTTTAAACATGGCGCCAATAATAACTACAGCAGCTCCTAAACTGTAAGCTGCCCCAACAATACGTTTTACTTTAGCTGAATTCCACCAAATATCAAATTCTGAATTCTTTTCCGACATAATATATTTACTTTTTAATTATAAATAAAATAAACACTTTTTATTCTCCATTGTATGAACGAACACAACGAAATCCAATATATGGACGACTTTCATTTTGATATTCGTAGGTTTTAACCCCACATTGCAGAAAGTAAGCAATATCTTTCCAAGAACCACCTTTTACGACTTTACGCTTTAACCGATCAGGATCACTGTTTTTGGCGTTATATTGATAAGTGGGATTTAAATCTGAAACCAATGAACTTGCGGATTCTTTATAAGATGAAGAAGTCCATTCTGCAACATTTCCGGCCATATCATATAAACCAAAATCGTTTGGTGGATAAAAACTACCAACCATCATAGTTGTTGTACCTGTATCATCAGAAAAACTTCCACGCATAGGTTTAAAATTCGCTAAGTAACAACCTTTACTATCACGTACATAATTTCCACCCCAAGGATACAAAGCCATTTCTTTACCACCACGTGCTGCATATTCCCATTCTGCTTCTGTTGGTAAACGATAATCTTGTCCTTCAATTGGATTTGCGCTGTTAAATAATTGAGTTCTCCAATGACAGAAAGCCTGCGCTTGCTCCCAAGTTAATCCTACAACAGGATATAATGCGTATCCGGGATGAGAGAAATACATACGCATTTTAGGATCATTATATGAATACTGAAAATCACGTAACCACATCATAGTATCGGGATATATGTTTACAATCTTAGTAGAAATTAAATCTTTTCTGGAAACTAATTTCCGATCAATAGTTTTATTAATAATTACACCATTTTCAATATAAGATGTATCTACCCGAACTTTGGCATTTGGAGGATATGAACCCGTGTTTGGATTATATTTATTCTGAGGTAATGCAGCCTGATCGTAATTAACCCATTCGTATTTATATTGAAACTTTCCGGGATCTAAAATCTTTTTTACACCCAAAGCATTAGTGCCCTCATAATAAAACATATCTAAAATCCCTTTCACCTCTTCATCTTTGGAACGCCAAGGATCTTTTGCTTTCCAATTCAAGCGTGCAGTCTCCGGAGAAGCATCATCTGTTTGATTTTTAAATTTCATTCGATATTCATCTTTTCCAGCAATCACAAGTGAACGAAATGCGATGGAGTCACGAACCCAAAAAACAAATTGTTTGTACTTATCATTTGTCATTTCGGTTTCATCCATCCAAAACGCTTCAACTGAGGTTTCTTTTGATTTATCGTTTATTGAACCAAATGCAGATTGATCGTTTGCTCCCATCATAAACGAACCTCTTTTAATAAATACCATTCCATAAGGTTGTGATTCAATAAAGAAACCTTTTGTTCCCAAACCAGTTAACTCACCTGCTGGTTTGTTACATGCTACAAAAAAGATAATTAGTAAAATAATTAGCAGATTCTTTTTCATTCTTTTGCTATTTTATTATAAAAATAAAAACTGAGTTATTAAATTATTCGTTTGATATAAAATTGACTTTCAAATATGGTAAATTGATACATTTAATTCTATTACAATATCCTAATACTTTTATATTTGTAGTTTTTTTTTTGAAAAACGTATTCAAAACTATAAAACATGACTATTTCATGCGAACCGGTACTAACTTTAATAATTTGTGTTGTCGGAAGATCGTACGAATAACCAATTGACAAACCACCTGCAATATTAATTCCAGCAAAAAAAACTATTGCATCCTGTATTCTAAACGAAATACCTCCCCAATACTTTCTTTCATACTCCAATCGAGCAGATAAATCTAATTGAAAAGAATTAAAATCGGTTTTTAATAGTGTACTTGGTTTTAACTCAAACTTGGGATTATACAACGTCCAATTATAACCACCTGTTAAAAACATCGAACTTTGTGGTTTGAAATCAATTTTATCTGTCCAGTTTACAACAGGGCTGTTTAAATGTGAATAAGATAAACCACCATAAAACTTTGGAGTTGAATAAAACAACCCAATATTCATATCAAAACTCATTCCACCAACTTTGGTCTGTGGAATTTGAGGATCACCGGATAAATCGTGATAATCACCAATAGGTATTTTATGAATACTATCACCACTAAAACCTAAACCTACAAATCCAAAATCGGCACCTAAACTCAATACTCCGGTTTTTAATCGTTTCTTAAAAGCATATTGTAAATGTGCCGACTGATTAGTAAAAATCCCTACTTTATCGTTTAAAAAGATAAAACCCAATCCGTGAGAACTGTTTTCAACCTTTAATGGTCTGTTAATGCTGAAAACAGTAGTTTGACCAGCATTTGGCATTCCAACCCATTGAATACGATGCTGTCCGGTAATTTGAATCATATCGTCTTCACCTACCGCTGCAGGATTAAATGCGGAATTATGAAACATATACTGACTTAACTGTGCATCGAATTGTGAAAATACAGAGTAATAGCAAAAAAACAATAATAGTATACTTAAAACTACTTTTCTCATAGGATTCTCAGATATATTATCTCGACCAACATATCTACATATTACAAGTTGGTTGAAATTGCCTTTAATCAAACTGCAAATTAAATAAAAAATTGTTTTGTTAAACTTATTTATACAATTTTTAAAAAATTTTTTCGGCAATGATTTACAACTTATATCTATTATCTTACAAAACAGCAGTTTAATACTCTTCTTCGTTAAAGAAAAAATCTTCTTTACTTGGATAATCTGGCCAAATGTCTTCAATACATTCGTAAATTTCACCTTCATCCTCAATTTCCTGTAGATTCTCAATAACTTCTAACGGAGATCCTGAACGCATAGCATAATCGATTAATTCATCTTTTGTGGCAGGCCATGGTGCATCTTCAATCTTAGAAGCTAACTCTAAAGTCCAATACATAATCAGCTCAATTTTTATTAGTAAATAAGTTTTGTTTACTTTATTTCTATTTTGGTGCAAAAATAAGAATTATTTTTAGAAATCCTTGCTTTTCCAACAAATTTCTTCGCCCCCTGCATTAAGTGTCAAAAACCGAGATAAAGCAAAGAAATAGTCAGACAAACGATTAAAAAACACAATAATTTGACTATCAACAACAAATGTATCATTCATATCGAAAATTCTACGTTCAGCTCTTCGAGTAATTGTTCTACAAATATGACATAGGGCTCCAACTTGTGAGCCTCCCGGAAGAATAAATGAGCTCAATTGTGGTAAAAAATCATCTAATCTGTCAATTTCATTTTCTATGTTTGTAATATCAACTTCGCTAAGTAAACAAAAATTTTTTTGTTCCTCCTTTGTTGAATCGGTTGCTAATTGTGAGCCTACGGTAAACAATTTATTCTGAATGTGTTGTAAAAATTGTTTGTCAATTTGTGGAATTGTGTAAGTTGTCAATAAACCGATAAATGAATTCAATTCATCGACAGTACCATAAGCATCTAATCGAACATCATTTTTAGCAACTCGTGTCCCTCCAATGAGACAAGTTTGTCCTTTATCGCCTGTTTTAGTATATAATTTCATTAACTTTTTTGCAAAAATACATTATTATTTGATGAAAATCTCTAGTTTTCAGTATTATTTAGTAAAATATTTTTAATAACGCATTTTATAATGCATTTTGTATAAATCTGCATTAAAAAAAACGATTCCCAATTGAAATAAATCAATCGTAGAAGTCACTTGAATGTGTTTTTTAATAATCTCCCATGCACTTTCCATGTCTTCCGACCAATAAATATCATCTATCACCATCAAAGTTTCGTTGTGTACTTTCAATAAACATTGATTGAAATACCTGAGAACAGCTTCTGAGCTATGATTCGCATCAATAAAAATCAAATCCAATCGATCAAATTCATTTAATGAAGACGTTAGGGTATTGTCAATATTCCCAACAATCACATTAATATTTTTGATGCCTAATTTTTCAAAATTATCTAAGGCTACCTGGGCAATTTCGGGGCATCCTTCCAAACTTAAGCATTTTATTTGAGTTGATGGTGAAGATAGATATGCTGAAGTAACTCCTAAAGAAGTTCCTAGTTCTATGATATTTTGTGCTTTAATATAATTTGCAATTCTAAACAATAATTGACCGTATTTCACAGACTTTAAAGACTTTTTAGATATTTCAGCAATTGTTCTTTTCCGATTAAAGCCAGTACCAAAATCGGTAATATTTATTACTCTACTATCATTTTTTAAGCTTCTACGCAAAGTTTCAATAGTTTCAAAAATATAATATGAATTTTTTTCGCAAAGTACAAGTCGAGTGAAAAGATACATGAAAGGAGAATGAACTCCAAACCCATAAGTATGGCGAGCTGAAAAAAAGTGTTGAATATATTTATAAACTGTCCGAAAATACTTCATATTAAATCACGTATTTGAAACAAAAATAGTAAAAATATTTTACATTATCGCAGTTTTTTGCAATTTATATTGGACTGCAACCATTTTTTAATATTATTCAAGTTAATAACAATTCAAATTGTACAATTTAATTTAAAATTAATTTTGAATTTCTTGATTCATTTGGTAACTACTCAGCACCCCTAAGTTGATGATACAGAATATTTTATGAATTT
>JACDZH010000112.1 GCA_013426815.1 Paludibacter sp. | reverse complement strand
AAAATCAGCCGAATTTTAATTTATCTCGGTTGATAGTGATATTTTTTATAAGTTTTGTGAAGAAATAAATTAAGATAATTTTGACAACCCAAAATGAACAAAATATCTCACAATCATACTAACTAAAACAGGTTAAATTCACTAATTTTTATATATTTTATATAAATAAATGATTTTTATTGCGTTAAATACAAAATAAACCTTTATATTTACGCCCAATTAACAAATCTATTATTAACTTTTTAAATCGAAAAATTATGTCAGTCAACAAAGTTATTTTAGTAGGTCATGTGGGTAAAGATCCCGAAGTACGTTATTTAGAAAAAGATTTAGCAGTTGCCAAATTCACAATGGCTACTACCGAGAAAGGGTACACTGCACAAAATGGCACCCAAGTTCCCGATCGCACTGAGTGGCACAACATTGTGGCGTGGAGGGGATTGGCAAAACTCTCAGAAAATTACATTCGTAAAGGAAGTCAAATTTATGTGGAAGGAAAAATCCAAACACGTTCATGGGAAAAAGATGGTGTAAAACATTACATCACCGAAATTCTTACCGATACAATAAATTTACTTGGAAAAAAGCCGGAACACACTGAGCCCCTTAATACTGTAAACGCTCCATCACCTGATGCAAATGAGCCACCACCACACGTTGAGGATGATCTTCCATTTTAAAACGTATTTAGAAGTATTTAAGAAACCGTTTCACTAACTGAGACGGTTTTTTAGTTTCGTATGAAATATTAATATAGACAATCATTTTTGAATTGCATTAGTGAGTGCTGGCAAACTTAGAATTTTTATACAAAATAAGATCTTCTATTTTGCTCAAATTATTTATTATTGCTATTGCAGGAACAAAAAAATGCAGTATCTTTGCACCGCATTTGAAAACAAAGTCCAAACAAAAAACTGGTTCGGTAGTTCAGTTGGTTAGAATGCCGCCCTGTCACGGCGGAGGTCGCGGGTTCGAGTCCCGTCCGTACCGCAAGGTAAAACGCTAAATACCTTATTTATAGGTATTTAGCGTTTTTATTGTGCGCCGAGCATGGCGAGTATATACCGAACGGTACGTACGGTGGTGTGAGGGCTCACCCGTAAAAGTTGTGGACTAAGCGTATATTTTAGTTAATCTGAAAAGAAAAAATTTAATATCAATGACTCCTCTGAGCGAAGCTCTGAAAGCTTTTATCTTGGCATTGAAAGATTCAGCCGATGCGTTTGTTGAGCGATTGTCAAAGAAATTAAGAATTTCATCATAATGTTCATAAATCGTTCATGCTATCGTATTAAATGATTTAAATCCTGATTCTCCTACTTTATTATACCAACGAGCAAGGCTTAGTCTGGCAGCTCCTTTAATAGTATTCTTATCGTATATCATTCTCAAAGAATGCGTAAGAGAATGTGCCTGTTGTAAATCGGGATATTGTTCAAAAAGAATTTCTGCTCTTATTTTTTGTTTCTCAGTCCATTTCTCAGGAGATTTAAACAGTAAATATCTGCTTCTTGCTAGTAATTGTTTAGAGGTATCACTATTTCTAAATACTATAGGATGATAGCTTGATTTAGACAATTTAGCCTCTTCCTTGGCATTTGTTTCTTCATTAATTGCATCCCAACGATGAGCAATACGCATCTCTTGTAGGGCCTCCAAAGCTAATTTCTGAACATGAAACCGATCAATTACTCGAATTGATTTAGGGAAACAACTACGCACAATCTTACGCATAGAATCAGACATATCAAGTGTCACTTCTTGAACTTGATTTAATTTATCTTCAGGAATATGATCTTCAATTATTTGAATTACTACCTCTGAGTTAACTCCTTCAATAATAGCTATAACACTACCTTTTAGACCTCTTGCAGCTTTATTGGTGATAATGGTATATAGTTCTCCGTTTGAAACAGAGGTCTCATCAATACTTATATGTGTTCCTATATTTTCAGGGAAAACAAGCCAGCTGTCGGCATGTTCTTTCTGATTCCAGGTACGATAATCACTCAAATGCTCTTTATAATGACGACCTAGCTGTTCGCCATCTATGTAATAGAATTTCTCAAGGGAATGACTGTGAATCGGGTAAGTATCCAATAAGTCCTTTTAAAAAAGTCGCGAAACCTTGTGTGTAACGCGTGCCTTCTGCGGTTAAATGCCACTCCCGACTAACTACTTTTCCTGTTTCTTCAACTAACCAACGTCGTCTCCTTACGTGCAATAAAGCAGCCTTGTTACGTATGGGATAATCCTTGATTATAGCTTCTTCATGAAAGCCTTTGGAACTTAACTTATACGTTGAATAGCCTGAATGAACAACTGGATTTTCATCTAAATAAATATGAAGTTCCTTGCCTTGTGCTTCGATTTTAGTTATCTCAAAGTATTCAAATATCTCTTCTGGTAATATATATTGAACCAGTGTTACTAAATGGGGATTTTCTTTCATCTGATTTTGCAATTAAAGTTCAATTGCAAAATTATTAATTTTTATCTAGTCCACAACTTTTACGGGTGAGCCGGTGTGAGAGGACGAAACGGGAACAAATCCCGTTTCTCCTACTCGATTTCAAGAAACTGAGTTTTTAAGCGTTTTTTGCTTTTACAACAATGGCTTTGAAAGCTTCGGGGTGATTCATTGCTAAATCGGCTAACACTTTGCGATTCATTTCAACTCCTACTTTGTGTAATGCTCCCATTAGTTTTGAATATGACATTCCTTCTAAACGTGCAGCAGCGTTGATACGTTGAATCCACAATCCGCGAAATGTGCGTTTTTTGTTTTTACGGTCGCGATAAGCATATTGCAACCCTTTTTCCCAAGTATTTTTAGCAACTGTCCATACATTACGACGACCACCAAAATACCCTCTGGTGAGGCTTAAAATTCTTTTTCTTCTTTTACGTGAAGCAACGTGGTTTACTGACCTTGGCATAATAAAATGATTTATGAATGTTAGCGTCGAATTTAATCCGTACTTTAGGCTAAAACATTCGATTTTTGACTAAGAAAAATGATTTATTTAAGTGAAAATTGACATCTAGCGCAAACAAAGCATTGCTTTAACATTGTTCAAGTCGGACTTGTGTACAATAGCTACATGAGTTAAATTACGTTTTTGCTTGGTTGTTTTTTTTGTCAAAATGTGACTTTTAAAAGCATGTTTTCTTTTGATCTTTCCTGTTCCGGTAAGGGTGAATCTTTTTTTTGCACCGGAGATAGTTTTCATTTTTGGCATTGTTACTATTATTTTAATTTAAAAATTTTTAATTACAAAACTTCCTATTTAGTCTTTTTGGGTGACATCATAATTATCATACGTTTACCCTCCAATTTTGGTAATTGGTCTACTTTAGCATATTCTTCCAACTCATTGGCAAAACGAAGTAATAAAATCTCTCCTTGTTCTTTGAAAAGGATTGATCGTCCTTTAAAGAAAACATACGCTTTCAACTTACAGCCTTCTTTCAAAAAACCAATTGCATGTTTCAACTTGAAGTTATAATCATGATCATCGGTTTGTGGTCCAAAACGAATTTCTTTCAATATAACCTTGGCTGTTTTTGCTTTGGCCTCTTTCTCACGTTTTTTCAGTTGGTACAAAAACTTTTGATAATCAACAATTCTACAAACAGGTGGTACGGCATTTGGTGATATCTCAACCAAATCTAATTCGAGATGATCTGCGAGACGTATGGCTTCTTCGTAAGAAAAAACACCTTGTTCTACGTTATCACCAACCAAACGAACTTCTTTTAGTCCTTTAATTTTTTCGTTTATCCGATTGGGTTGTTCTTTCACTCTCCCCCTAAAGGGTTTGATGGTTAATTGTTTAGCTATTGTTTGGTTCCTCCTAAATTAATGCTACTTAAATATAATTCTCTTTTTTGAGCTCGCAAATATAATACTTTTTTTTGGATTAAAAATGGTAATTTCAAATTTATTCACCAGAATTTTAATTATTTTCTAAAATTCTTTTTTATTCAACTACTTGTTTATTTGTAAATTAAATAAATTCTTTAGTAATATCATTCAAATCAAGAGTTCATTGTATTTAAAATTAATAAAGTATCAATTGATTCAAGTTGTGAGAATAATTTAATGTCGAAATTTAAGACAAATTTTCTCACAAAAAGATGTAAATAATAGAAAAAATAATGTCTTATTTTCACTTCTGCAAATACACTATTCAACAAGGGGTTGCGACCCCTTGTTGCTTAAAAATGGTACATTATATTAGACCAACTACTTAATGCAAATAACTGAGTCTTTATTTCATAATTTACGATTTTTCAATTTGTATATTGCACAAAATCAAAAAAAATACTACTTTTGTACCACTTTTTTGAGAAAGAAAGTGTGATGGGAAATTAAGCGACTAATCACTTAAAAATAAACGCTTAAATTTTGAGTAACACAAAAATAAATTGAATGAAAACATTTGAATTAAATGGAACAGTAAGAACTGACCTTGGAAAAAAAGCAACAAAGGCTGATCGAGTAGCCGAAAACGTACCTTGTGTATTATACGGAGTAACTGATAATGTGCACTTTACTGCTACAAACAGCGATTTGCGAAAATTAATTTACTCGCCCGAAGTTTTTGTAGTTGAATTAAACATAGATGGCAAAAAATCTAAAGCTATCATAAAAGCATTGCAATTTCACCCTGTCACCGATAAGGTATTGCATATCGACTTTTTGCAGCTTACTACAGATAAACCAGTTGTTATTGAACTTCCTGTAAAACTCGAAGGATTAGCCGAAGGTGTAAAAGCAGGTGGTAAATTAAGTCTCGAAGTACGTAAATTGAAAGTCAAAGGTTTATATACACAATTTCCCGAAAATATAGTAATAAATGTTTCTGAAATGGGATTAGGCAAATCTATTCAAGTTGGTAAAGTCTCAGTTAAAAATTTAGAAATTCTAAATAATAAAAATGCTGTTGTAGCGCAGGTTAAATTGACTAGAGCTGCTCGTGGTGCTGCTGCTACTGCCGGTAAATAAACAGAAAGCTTGAGTACGAAATGTAATGTTTTTTTATGATTTATAATTTGTAACTTAAAAATGAAATACTTAATTGTTGGATTGGGTAATATTGGTGCTGAATACCAAAATACTCGCCACAACATAGGTTTTACAATATTGGACGCTTTTGCTAAAGCGTCCAATGTTTTTTTTACCGAAAACCGTTATGGATCTACTTGCGAAATAAAAATCAAAGGACGAACACTTCTTTTATTAAAGCCATCTACCTTTATGAACCTGAGTGGCAATGCATTGTGTTATTGGATGAAAAAAAAAGAAATTGCTATTGAAAATGTTTTAGTAGTGGTGGATGACATAGCTTTGCTTTTCGGAACTCTCAGACTTAAGCCCAAAGGATCGGATGCCGGACATAACGGATTGAAAAATATTCAGGAAATTCTTGGACATAATAATTATGCCCGATTGCGATTCGGGCTTGGTGATGATTTCCCACGTGGCAAACAAATAGCTTATGTATTGGGAAAATGGACAACAGAACAATCGGAAGCACTACCCGAACGAGTGGAACGTGCTACCGAAATAATTCAAAGTTTTTGTTTAGCAGGATTGGAACTTACAATGACACAATATAATAATAAAAAGTAGTAATTAAAGTTTCAAAAGAGTTAAGTATTGATAATTAAGCTGTTAAATCTAAAAAAATCAAAGTGTAAGTTATATTTGAAGTTTATTATTTATTTGTTTTTGTTAAAAAATATTGATTCTTTAAATAGATTCATTTTCGAATGGTTAAATTGTAAATGGTTATATTGTAAATAATTAAGATGAAAACTGAAGTACGTATTGATAAATGGCTTTGGGCAGTACGCTTGTTCAAAACACGTACTTTGGCTGCCGAAGCTTGTAAAAAAGGCAAAGTAATTATTCAAAATGTACAGGTTAAACCGTCACGAAATGTGAAGGTTGGCGATGTGGTCTCCATTAAACGCAATCCATTTTTATTTTCGTTTAAGGTTTTGGCACTTTCCGAAAATAGGATGAATGCTAAATTAGTACCCGATTTCATATTAAACGTAACAACATCCGACCAATTAGAAATGATTGAGTTGGCAAAACTTGCCGGAAATACAGGTCGCGATCGTGGTGCCGGACGACCCACAAAAAAAGAACGCCGTGATTTGGAAGATTTTTCAGAACCCGTATTCATGGATGAAGATGGTGACTGGAATTTTGAAATAGGCTAATGGCATATTGTTATTTCATTGTTCAATTGTAAATGAATAAATTGTGAATTCATTCCGAAAATCATTAGCAAACAGAATAAACGAAATAAACGATAAACATGATAATTTTTAAGTCTATATTTATTTATTTATCAAACAATTGAAAATAACCTTGTAAAAATATTTAGTAATAATCTGTCAATTCTGTGTATTCAGTGTGCAAATACTGGCAACTCGGAGATGTCTCTATAGTATTAATTTAATGTTCATAGCTCAAAAACTTAAAAAAGAAAATATTTGTGAATACTTGCTTTATATGTGGCAAGTTGAAGATTTGATTCGGGCTTTTAAACTCGATTTGGGTACTATTAACGAGCGAATCATTGCAACTTATCCTGTCCATGATAACGAGCGCAAAACATTATTTGAATGGTATGAAAGTATGATAGAAATGATGCGTCTCGAAAATATGCAAGAAAGTGGTCATTTACAACTAAATAAAAATATTATAATTGAATTAGATGAACTTCATAACCTTACTTTACGATCGGGAAAAGATCCGGGTTATGCAGCGAAGTTCTATCACATTTTACCTTTTGTTTCACAACTTCGTCATCAACAAAATGATACACAGCAGACTGATGTGGAACTTTGTTTCAATTTTCAATATGGTATTATGCTTTTACGAATGAGAAAAACCGAAATTTCGCCTGAAACACTTCAAGCACAAACCGAAATAAGTAAGTTTATGGTTCTACTGGGTAGAAATTTCCAGCTTTACAAAGCAGGAGAATTGGATTTGGAAGATTAATATATTTACTCATTATTCACAATTTCATTTTCATTTGTTTCAAACAAATATTAATATTTCATTTTTTTTTATCTACTTTTGAATCGCAATTGAATATCATTTATTATCTACAAAATATAACAAATTATGAAAGGTATCATTCTTGCAGGAGGTTCCGGAACACGTTTATATCCTGTTACAAAGAGTATTTCCAAACAAATTATTCCGGTTTATGACAAACCGATGATTTATTATCCACTTTCAGTGTTAATGTTGGCTGGAATCCGTGAAATACTTATTATTTCCACACCTCACGATATTCATCTTTATGAAAACTTATTAGGAAATGGTGATGATTTCGGTATTAAATTAGTATATGCTATTCAACCATCACCCGATGGATTGGCACAAGCATTTATTATTGGTGAAGAATTTATTGGTACCGATAATGTTTGTATGGTATTGGGTGACAATATATTCTACGGATTTGATTTCTCACGCACGCTACGCGAAGTTGCTACGATGCAAGATGGAGCGGTAGTATTTGGATATTATGTAAATGATCCTGAACGTTATGGAGTAGCAGATTTCGACTCAACCGGAAAAGTCCTCAGCTTGGAAGAAAAACCGGAACATCCGAAATCGAATTATGCAGTAACAGGATTATATTTTTACAGTAACGACGTGGTGGAGAAAGCAAAAAACCTGAAACCATCAAAACGTGGTGAATTGGAAATTACCGATCTCAACCGTTTGTATTTGGAAGAAGAACGCTTAAGTTTGAAAATGATGGGACGTGGTATGGCTTGGTTAGATACCGGCACGCATGACAGTTTACTTGAAGCTTCTAACTTTATTGCTACTATCGAAAATCGACAAGGTTTAAAAGTTGCTTGCTTAGAAGAAATTGCATATCGTTACGGGTATATCAATCGTGAGCAATTACTTAGTTTAGCAGAGCCGCTTAAAAAAAACAATTACGGACAATATCTTATCAAAATTGCGAACGAAAAAGCAATTTAAAATTTGAATATCTGATATTAAATAGTTAATTAATAAGAATAATTCTTTCATTATAATGGAAATAATAAAAACTCCCATCCCCGATTTATTAATAATCAAACCGCGTGTATTTCAGGATGCAAGGGGCTATTTTTTTGAAACATACAACATTCAAAAATATCACGAAGCCGGAATTAATCTGAATTTCTGTCAAGATAATCAGTCAAAATCATCTTATGGTGTTGTTCGTGGTTTACACTATCAACTCAATCCACAAAGCCAATCTAAGTTGGTTTCAGTAGCCCAAGGTTCAGTTTGGGATGTGGCGGTCGATTTGCGGTCTTCCTCACCAACTTTTGGACAATGGTTTGGTGTAGAACTTTCAGAGGAGAATCATTTACAATTTCTTATTCCTCAGGGTTTTGCACATGGATTTTCAGTATTGTCCGAAACAGCATTATTTACCTATAAATGCGATAATTTCTGGAGTCAAACTTTAGAACGAGGTATTTTATATAACGATTCGAGTTTGGCTATCGACTGGAAAATTCCAGCTGAAAATGCCATTATTTCCGATAAAGATATGAAGCATCCCCTATTAAAAGATGCAGAAACGAATTTCTAAAAAGCCTCCCCTAACCCCTTCGAAAATGGGGAAAAAGAGAGATTCTTTTTCTATTTTCTAATAACAATAATTCTAAAACGCTTCTTTCTCCTCCTCTTCGGGGAGCTTGGGTAAGGCTTTATATTATGCAAACAATATTAATAACCGGCTGCCATGGACAACTTGGCAACGAAATGCAAAAAGCCGCTAAAGGTTTTCCAACGTTTAGATATATTTATACTGATGTTGAGGAGCTAAATATCTGTGATAAAAACGCACTAAATAACTTTGTAGTATTGAATAATGTCAATATAATTGTGAATTGTGCAGCCTACACAGCAGTAGATAAGGCTGAGGATGATAAAGAATTGTGCTACCAAATTAATAGGGATGCAGTAAGGAATATCGGCGAAGTAGCGAATGAAAATAATCTAAAAGTTGTGCACGTTTCAACCGATTATGTTTTTGATGGCACCAATTACCTTCCTTATACCGAAGATATGCCGGTTTGTCCTGCTACTATTTACGGGAAATCGAAACTTGAAGGCGAACAAGCATTGTTGGAAAGTTGCAACCAAGCTGTTATAATTAGGACTTCCTGGTTATATTCTACTTTTGGAAATAATTTTGTGAAAACAATGATAAAACTAGGTATAGAACGAGATGCACTGAACGTGATTTTCGACCAAGTAGGCACACCAACTTACGCTGCCGATTTGGCTGATACTATTTTAAATATATTGAGTCATGAAAATTTTGTAAGCGGAATTTATCATTTCTCCAACGAAGGAGTTTGTAGTTGGTACGATTTCACTAAAACCATTCATCGATTAGCAAATATCAACTGTGAAGTTCGTCCAATTGAAACCAAAAATTATCCGGCTCGTACACCTCGTCCCCATTTTAGTGTTATAAACAAAGCTAAAATAAAATCTACTTATGGCATTATTATTCCACATTGGGAGGAAAGTTTGAAGAAATGCATCGAAATATTGGAGGTTTCTTAGCCGAAGAGAAGTATTATTTTATTGCCCAATAAATGTAGAGTAATTATATAATGTATTGAATTAATGTTGATTATGCTTCAAAATGTGTATAATTGTAGTGAAGATAATATTAAAATACGCTTTGACATTTCTATTATCAATGTATTTCATATTTAAATTAATTTTATCCGGCATAATTTCTTCAATATATACTTTTTCCGGATTATCAGACTGACCAAGCATAATATTTTCATGTGCATATTTAATGGATGCATAATCTGTTAAACCGGGACGTACTTTAAGTACTTTGAGCTGCTCTTTTGTATATAAATTCACATATTTACGAACTTCAGGGCGTGGACCAACCAAACTCATATCACCCTTAAGCACATTATAAAGTTGAGGTAACTCATCTAATTTTATATTTCTAATTAGTGCCCCTATTTTGGTTAATCTCGAATCTCTTTTACCAATTGTTATTAATCCTTTATTCTCTGAATGAATAAACATTGACCTAAATTTAAACAGCGTGAAGTCGACTCCATCCTTTCCTACCCTTTTTTGTACATAAAATCCACCACCTCTGCTTTCAAGAATAATTAATAAATAAATAATTAATAAAACCGGAAATAGTGATATTAATCCAATAACTGAAAACAATATATCTAAAAATCTTATCATTTATTCAGTACAACTTTCTCATAAGAATTTTTTACAGTTTCTATAACGTAATCAATCTCTTGTTGAGTAAGTTGTGGATAAATTGGTAGTGAAATTTCGCAGGAGTAATTTTTATATGATTGAGGATAATCAGAAATTTTGTACCCTTGCTCTTTAAAAAATGTAAACATTGGCAAGGGAATAAAATGTACATTAGTAGCAACATTGTATTCTGATATTTTGTTAATAATTTTATATGAGTATCGGGTGTTGTACCTAAAATTCATTTTTATAGCTAACAC
>JACDZH010000471.1 GCA_013426815.1 Paludibacter sp. | reverse complement strand
ACCTCAATTATCAATTGAATTTTAAAATTCTTATCCCGAACTCAGGTTATTAATGAAATATCCTTTCTCATATATAATTTGAGTAAAAGATTTAATGCTTAAAATTGCGAATAACAGTAGAAATAATAGCTTCTTACTCATATGATTTTTATTTTTATAAAAATGTTTTTTGAAATATTCTAAATATGAAGAGGTTGCGAAGTTGCTCTTTTCATTTTTTGCTGTTGCCCCTAACGACTAAGGCTAAGCGCATTTGGCGGTTTGCGGGAGTAATCACTGTCGCACCGCTACAAAAGTAAAAGCGGGAGCAAAGCCTCCAAAGTGCAATACTCCCGCCATTGTGCTTAGGCGCGAGTTATGTGTAGTTATTTTTTTGTTTTCGGTTGTATTGTTGCTGAATTTAGTTTAACAAGTTTATCCCAGTCTATCGCTCCGTCGTTATCACAAAAGTCGGTTGTAAATTCTTTCGTGAATTTGTTAATCATTTGCGAATACGATTTCATAAAATCATCGTTTCGTTCTTTTGCTTTATGTCCTAAAGGTTCAATAAGTTCAGTGTATAGATTTGTCTCACCAGATATAAATTCCCAAAATTTCTGACCACAATACTTATAATAATCCCCTTTGTCTGCTTGATTGTCTCTGCCATAACAACAACCATTTACAGCTACAATATTCATTTTTGAGTTGCTTGTTCTTAAAGTCTTTTTTGCAGTTTTAAAGTCTGCCGACATTTTAGCAATCTGAGAGCTGTTCCCCCAATTTGGCCCAGACTTGATTGTCACAATGTATCTAGTTTCTTCATTGTCAAATTCAAGGTCAATGTTTGTGATTCCAGATTTACGACCGTCATAAACTTTTCCGTTTATGAAAATTGCCAGACCCTCTAGCCAATCTCCAAATATAGTTTCTTCGTTTGAAGAAATATGAGCATCTACAATTCCTCTTACAATTTGGTCAGCTGTCAAAACATATTTAGCTTTGAATAGGTATGGATTTTTCCTTTTCAAAACCTTTATCAATTTTAAATCGTCAAGACTTTGTATTCTTTTCTCGTGAAAAATACCAATATTTTTCTCAACGTACTGCGCTACATCCTGTATTTTTAGTTTTTTCATATAATACTTTGGGTTCTAATAACCTGAGTTCGGGATAAGAATTTTAAAATTCAATTGATAATTGAGGTGA
>JACDZH010000111.1 GCA_013426815.1 Paludibacter sp. | reverse complement strand
CCTTGCCGTGGCAAATAACGATTGATCCTTTTCTAGGGGTGCTGAGTAGTTACAAGTAATAGGATTTTTTTAATTATGCAAATTTAACTTTGATAAATATTTATTGCTTCCTGTGCCGAAGCGTATAAAATTCACTATCTTATGTTTGGCAAACCTTAGCTGCCGTGGTCTGTAAAGCATAACGTCCCCTAACTGCTGCACAATTCCCATAAATATAAACAGTTTTAATCTTTTACAATACTCATTTTACCAAGAAATTCGAACCAATAAGTTAGAAAATTTTATGTTTTTTAAATACCAAATACGGTACTACTAGAATTAGTGTTTGCATTACGACAATTAACAATTAATACACAAATGGCACATCCCGAGCATCGGGAGTTCCGCTTAGTCATAAAAATTAAGAAAATAAATGTTCACATAGTTTTATATATTTTCTTTTAAAATATATAAAAAAGATGCTTTACAACTTGATATGTAAAACAATAACTAAATTATAGTGCTATGTGATACTTTAAATTTTGAGAAGAAACTAAGTAATTACAAGTATTTAGTTACGCGTTACAAGACTATTGAGCTTGAAATTAATTACATAAAACATTTCAATAATTATTACATATTACTTGTGTAATTCTAATGTAAAAAAATATGTGTAACTCCCGATGCTCGGGATGTGCTACATGTGCTTGTTTTTTTTAATTTACCATTAACCCACACATAGGTAGTAGAACCAATAATTTAGAATTAATAAGGCTATAATTAGGCAAAAATGATGAATGGTTTAGATATAAATTTTTAAAATAATACTAATCTAAATCACTTCTTTCATAAAAAATTGTATTTTTGTACTTTCAAAAAAAAGAAACATTATGAAAGAAACATCTTTCAACAAAAACATAAACAACTTAACCATTGTAATTCTGCTATTTATAGCCAATGCTTTACAATCAGCAACTACCAGTTATTATTTTTATATACAATTTGCCAATAAAAATAACTCACCATATTCTTTGTCCAATTTATCAGAATTTCTTTCTGCGCGGGCTATTGCCCGACGAACAACTTTTTCGGTTACCTGCGATTCGACCGATTTACCGGTTAATCCCTCTTATATACAACAAGTTGAGAATCTTGGTGTACATGTTCATTCTAAGAGTAAATGGATGAACGGCGCCACGGTTTTACTCACCGATTCAAGCAAAATGAGTCTGGTTCGTGCCTTACCTTTTGTAAAACGAGTGCAATATACCGGAAAAATTGATTTGGCTTCGCCAATTTCACCCCGTAGATCTAAGAATGAAACAACTACCACTGAATATGGAAGTGCTACTACTCAAATCAATCAACTAAACGGTAAATATCTACACAACCTTGGTTTTAGAGGGAGAAATATTGTTATAGGTGTGATTGATGCCGGTTTTACGAATGTGAATGTCAATCCTGCATTTGATAGTTTGCGCATTCAAGGTCGATTGTTGGGAACCAAAGATATTATCAATCCAAATTCCAATATATATGCCGAAGATACCCATGGTGCGATGGTTTTGTCAACAATGACGGGAAATTTGGCGGGACAATTTCTTGGTACTGCGCCTGATGCTTCTTATTGGCTTATTCGTACAGAATATGGACCAACAGAGTATTTAGTCGAAACGGATTTTTGGTGTTCGGGCATCGAATTTGCCGATAGTGTGGGTGTGGATGTAGTCAATTCATCGCTCGGATATTCTACTTTTGACGATATCAAAATGAACTTTTCTTATGCTGATATGAATGGAAAAGTATCCAGAGCCAGTATTGCAGCCAATCTTGCCTCAAAAAAAGGAATTATTGTAGTTTGTAGTGCTGGAAACGAAGGTAATAAATCCTGGCATTATATTAGTTCTCCGTCAGATGCCGAAGGGATTGTAACCGTGGGAGCAATACAAACCGATAGTCTTTCAAGTTCTTTTTCTTCATTCGGACCAAGTTCTGATAATCGGGTGAAGCCCGAAGTTTGTGCACTAGGAACTGCCTCTGCCGTAGTTGGTACAAATGGAGTTTTAAGTTATCCTAATGGAACATCCTTTTCTTCGCCCATTATGGCAGGTATGATGGCTTGTTTTTTACAAAAAGCGTTGGCAGATAATTCCTATTGTAATTTACAAACCTTACTTCAATCGGTTTTCAAAAGTGCTAATTTGTACAATAATCCAACTGCTCAAAAAGGATTTGGAATTCCAAATTTTGAAAAGGCTGTATCAAATCTGGTCACTTTAAATAAATTACAGGAACCTGTAATTAATCAGTTCACCATAGTGAATGATCAGGTAAACAAAATACTTCGTATTCGTTTTAAGGATATAAAAAATTTGTCTGGAACTACTGTTCAAATATATAGTATTACGGGTAATTTGCTTGTAAATCAAGCTTTAATACAACTTGAAACTGTATTGCATACCGAAAAATTAACCCCCGGTATTTATGCTGTTTGTATTTCGGGAAATGAAAAAACCAGTACGCATAAAGTGATAATAAGATAAAATCAAATTTGAAAATTGGTTGATTTGAAAATTAAAAACTCTTCAAATTCTTCAAACCCTCAAAGTCTTTAATCCTTCAAACCTTTTTTCCAAATGACTTCAATAACCTTATCGGAACTTACCAACCAAATTAAGGAAACCATTCGCTTGGGTTTTGAAAAGTCTGTTTGGATTCGTGCCGAAATAAGCGAGTTGCGGGAAAATCAAGGTGGTCATTGTTATTTGGAATTTATTGAAAAAGACAATCAATCGGATGCATTGCTGGCAAAAACAAAAGCTACAATTTGGGCAAATAGATATCGGATGCTGAAACCATATTTCGAAAGTAGTACAGGCCAATTACTTAGTGCCGGATTAAATGTGTTGGTTGCTGTAAATGTTGAATTTCACGGAGTTTATGGTTTTAATTTGAATGTACGTGATATTGATCCCTCTTTTACGATTGGTGAAATGGCTGCCAAGCGATTGAAAATTATTCGACAATTGGAGGCTGATGGTATTGCCGAAATGAACAAACTAATACTTTTGCCACAGTTAGTTCAACGTATTGCTATTATATCATCTGTTACTGCTGCCGGCTATGGCGATTTCTGTGATCAATTGAAAAGTGATACTTCGCATTTTGCATTTTATACCAAACTTTTTCAAGCCATTATGCAGGGCGAACAAGCCGAAACGTCCATCATAACTGCATTGGAAAAAATATACGAAAATATTGAGTTATTTGATGTGGTGGTGATTATACGTGGAGGTGGCGCAACAACCGATTTAGCCTGTTTCGATTCGTACAATTTGGCATTGAATTGTGCACAATTTCCGTTACCCATTATTGCAGGAATTGGTCATCAGCGCGATGTGTCTATTTTGGATATGGTGGCTCATTCCAGTTTAAAAACGCCAACGGCAGTGGCTGAATTTTTGATTTATAATATGCAGGATGCAGAAAATCAAGTGGTTGATATTTTCTCAGATATTCTCAATAATGTTCAAAATAGAATTGAAAACGAATACTATACAATAAGTCAAACCCAATTAAGGATAAAGCAAACTTTACGAGGTTGGGTTGTAAAAAAAACAAATTTGCACCAAAGACTCATAAGCCGACTGCAATCTACCATTAGAATACAGCTATTGAAAGAAAATATCAGGTTGATATTACTCGAAAAAAATATTGAAATACATTCACCTGTGTTTTTGCTTCGTCATGGTTACACTATTACAACCTTAAATGGGAAACGACTTACTTCAGTAAAACAAATAAAAATTAATGATAAAGTTCAAACTTATCTCCACGATGGTGATTTTGGAAGTGTGGTAGCCCACTAACCCTCGAAGGGGGAATAAGAATAAAAACTTTAAAAAGTTATAAATAAAAAAAATAAAATGTCGAAAATTTCACTCAAAAATATGGAGTTCCACGCCTTTCATGGTTGTTTAGTACATGAAAAGTTGCTCGGTAATACATTTATTGTGTCAATTTGTATCGAATTAGACACCCAACTTGCAGGAGAAACAGACAATTTGGAACACACACTGAATTATCAACTGGTGTACGATGAAGTGAAAAAACAAATCGAGATTCCATCGAAATTGCTTGAACATATTGGACAAAGGATTTTGGATAGAATTTTTGATGCATTTCCGAAAATTCAATCGTTGGACATTCAACTTTCAAAACTCAATCCACCACTGGGTGGCAAAGTAGAACAGGTGACAATAGAATTAAGCCGGAAAAGATAATTTGCTTAGGACAAGGTAATCATCAACAATTAAATCCAGATTTACAATCAATTATTTTAGTGTTTTTTTTCTAAAATAATCTCACTAACTTCTACAAATTGCCTAGCATTTGTAACATTTTTCCAACCCAAGTAAACAGTTAAATTCGTAAATTTCACATTTTCCCAAATTGTCCATTAGAACCATTAATTAGAAACGTCGAATTCAAAACAAGCGGATTTCTCCCAAAGTTTTCGTATCCATGCCCTCCTATTCATTTGAAGAGCCATTTTTACGATTATCTTGTTTGCGTGTTTTCAATATATGCCGGAATTGCAAGCATTTTGTATCGTAAAGTAGATAAGCGGTTTCGTACTTTATCATTGATAATAAACTGTTTAAACAGGCTCATAAAGTTGTATGCAATTGTCATTTGCAGCAAACATGCTTCTGTACCATCAAACCCATCTTGGTTCATTTTATCCATTCCGTAGTCGTATTTGAGTTCTTTTATTCTGTTTTCACAGTTTGCACGCCCTCTGTAAAATCGCCAAACATCTGTTGCAGATAATTTTAATTTGGTAACTTAGCAAGTGTACCAATAAGCGTTAAATGAATTTTTTGGTTGAACAAGTTCAATTTTATAAAAAAATTTTTACTCTTTTAGTTTTGCAAAATACATAGCAAACGAACGATACAGAAAATGTGTCCACTTACCAAACGGAACAATAATTAGAGCCCACTGAACCAATACAGTAAGGTGGAAGATATAGAGCCATTTGTTCATTTCGAGTATGTCGAGGTCGATAAACAAGCGAACCATAAAAGCCGTCAAACCCATCAGGAACAACCACACTACGAAGAAAATATCCGAAGGTTGTGAGTGCTTGCTAACTTCTTTATTTTTTTTCATGCGACTCGAAACGAAATCGACCGTAACTACAAATACGATTGCACTCATTACATAACCCAAAATTATCACAAACAGGTTTGTAGTGCCAAACCAATCGAGCGCAACGGTAGTGAAAAGCATTGATAAATAGCCAATTACCAAAATAAAGTGTTCCAACCAGCGGAATTGATTATCGTCACAACCCAGCGCACGTTTTTGTGTAAACATGTGTACGAACAATTCGCTCGTGCTTTTTACATATTTCATAAAAGGCACTTTTACTTTTGGTTTCAGAATGGTAAAATACCACATGCGTGCAATGTTAGGCATTAAAATTACCAACCCGATGGTACCAATGGCAATTCCTTCGAATAAATGTCCGAATTTTAACATTTTATCCAGTTCAAAACCCACCGAAAAAGCGAAAGCAATTACACCGGCAAACGTTAAGATAAACGCAGCCAAACTCAGCGGTAATGATTTGTATAATAGACCTGAAAGGCCTGTCCAATCGTATTTAGCTGTTAAATACCGGCGAATCGACATCATCAATTCGCCCGGATTGGCTTCCTGTGGGCAATGCGTGGAACATTCGCCACAATAATAACATTCCCAAGGCTTTAGCGATGCTTTTATATCATCTTCGAGACCAAGCGCACTTAACCGTACCATTTCCCGTGGGAATGACACGTCTTCGGTCGATAACGAACAAACAGCTGTACAGTTGCCGCAGTTGTAGCAGGCATTGAAATTTACAGCTCCATACTTGTTCAGTTCTTTTCCAAATGCAGGATTTATTTTTGCCATTATTTGTTCAATTTATAGGTATAATACTCATCCATATCGTCGACTTCGCCTGTTTTTACAAAACCATATTTTACGAGCGACATTAAATAATAAAGCACTTCGTGAGTCGGCATATCAATTTTTTCGGACATTTGTTTCACGGTCAAATCTTCCTCTTTCAAAGCATCAAGCATTTTCCTTTTGATAGCATTAAATTCCTTCAGATTTTTTTTTGCCTGCTCAGGTATTCCGCCTAGTTTTTCGCGCAGGTATTTTGCTGTTTTTCCTATTTCCACTTCCATTCTTCAATAATTATTAATTTTTTATAATGAATTATTAATTAAACAAGTGCATCAATCATACTCATTATTTCCTTACTCGAGCAAGCTATCAGATTCACAGCATCGGGCTCACAAACAGGAGCACACATACCGCAACCTTTACATACCGAATTGTTGATTTCGGCAACTACTTTTTTACCATTTTCAACTTTGAGTATCGCATCGAACGGACAAGCTGCTTCGCAAGCGCCACACCATGTACACTTTTCGGGGTCGATAGTAGCCACTAATGGGTCAGTTTCTAATTCGCCTTTACTCAAAATGGAGTACGATTTTGTTGCTGCCGATAATGCTGAATTTATCGATTCAGTAATATTTTTTGGTCCCTGACAAGCTCCTGCAATGGTAATTCCATCAATCACCGTTTCTACTGGGCGAAGTTTCATGTGTACTTCGTTGTAGAATTTATCGCGTCCTTTTGGTATTTTAAACAAACTACCAATCGTACTATTATCGCTGCGAGGCACCATGCCAATTACTAATACTACCAAGTCGGCTTCTACTTCAATTTCACGTCCATTGGTCAAAATATCATTAATTTTTACAATGGTTTTCTTGCCTTCGGTAGCTACAGTTGGTAATCCGTCTTCGTACGATTGCAGGTAAATATCGCCCTGCCGTAACGAATCGGCATACAAAATTTCCTGTTTTCCGTAGGTGCGCAATCCCCTGTTAAAATGGTAATTGTTGATATCGGCAAATTTCCCTTTAGCCGTTACAGCTGCATGAATAGTTGATGTACAGCAGTTTCGCGAACAATAGGTATTTTCACCTTCGGTTTGTCGGCTGCCAACACAATAAATATAGGCTATGTTTTTAATTTGTTTTCCGTTATAAACAAGCTTATCAAATTGTGTATCAATCAAGCGTTTAAACTGAGGCAATGTAATTACATTTTCGGATGTTGCATATCCAAACTCACCATATTCTGGTGTGTACGAATCGAATCCGGTAGCCATAAGTACCGAGCCAACATTGATTTCAAGAATTTCTTCTTTTTCGGAAAAATTAACCGCTTTACAAACCTTTTCGCACTCGCCACAACGGGTACAATGCTTTATGTCGATAACCGGAATTTGCGGATATTCACTCGGATAGTTTTTATAAATTGCTTTTCGATTGTTTAAACGAAAATTAAACTCATCCGGAACTTCTACAGGACAAACTTCGATAGCGCGTTTCAAATCGTCGGGATGACAAGCAGAAGCCTTTATAAAACGAGGAGTTTTGCGAACTTTCAACGAAATATTGCCCACACTTCCTTTATTTTCAATCACTTCCGAGTTGGTCATAATTGTAATATTGTCGTGTTTCAAAAGTTCATTGTAAAGGCGTTTCACCATATCTTTACCACTCTCGGTAGTGGTCGAAAGCGAATCCCATTGCGCCACACGTCCACCTACAAAAGGTTCTTTTTCTATCAGAATAACCTCAGTATCTTTTTCGGCAAGCGAAATGGCTGCTTTTATTCCTGCAACACCTGCACCAATTACAGCAACAGCCTTTGTAGCCTTAATTTTATTTGTTTCGAGTGCTTCGGCATAGCGCGATTTGGCAATAGCAGCTTTTACCAAATGAATGGCTTTTTCGGTTGCACCCATTTTATTATCGGAATGTGCCCACGAAGCCTGTTCGCGGATATTAGCATGTACATAGGTATATTTGTTCAAATCGGCACGAATAGAAACGTTGCGGAATGTGAGCTGGTGCAACTTTGGTGAGCACGATGCCACAATTACGCCATCCAATTCGTTGGCTTTAATGTCTTCCACCATATCGCGCTGATTAGCATCCGAGCAAGCAAACATAGTTGTTTTAGCGATAAAAACAATATCTTCACCCTCAACCGATTGGCGAACTTTTTCTACATCTACATAATCAGAGATATTACCTCCGCAATGACAAATATAAACACCTATTTTTTTTGGTTTTTTTTCCATAACTGATTATTAATAATCCAATGTTATAATTCTACCTTTTGTAAAATTAAAGAATTTGTCCTTTTGAGCAACCTGAACGCCAAGCATTAAATCTTCCGGTTTAAAACCAGCAATCTTTAAACAAGTAGGACAAGCATATACGCCCACTTTCATTTCGGCTAATTTTTTAATATAAGTATGAGCCGACTCGAAATCACCATAATTCAAATCTTTCGAACCCTTTACCAGCAATTCTACAGCTTTTATATCCATATATACTAAAACTGCCTTATCTTGCGCCATCATAAGCGCCATTTTAAGCGGCATCAATACTTTATGCGGGTCATTATATCCTTCAGAAATATGAATAAATACTCCGTTGCGAAGAGAGTCAACAACACAACAAGTGTCAACTTTGCCCATAGACGAATTCATGTTCATCATCGATGAATGGTCTTCCTGAGCAGGTTTTTGATTACACGAAATAAATGTAACCATAATTACGATTATAAATGAAATCTTTTTCATAAATTGTTTTTTAAAATATTGGTTATTTGTAAATAGTAAAATGATAAGTTTAATTCTGTTGGTTTATAAGATAACTTATTGCTTCAGAAGATGCAGCGCCAGCCGAAAGGATAGAATCAGGAATATCCATAGGTCCGGTAGCAGTACCTGCCACAAAAACACCTTCGATACTTGTTTTGGCCGGACTTGCTAATGCATCGCTTTGTCCCACGAAATTAAATGGATCGAGTGTAAGCGTCTGGCTTTCGAAAAATTTTTCGATACCCGTATTTGGCAAAACGCCTGTTGAAAGAATCACCATATCGTGTTCTGCTTCTTGCAATTTGCCTTCGTTGATATCTTCGTAGCGTAAAATCAAATTTCCGCTTTCTTTTTCGGAAATGCGTCCTATTTTGCCTTTTACAAAGTTTACGCCCATGCCTTTGGCTTGTTGGTAAAACTCTTCGAACCCTTTACCAAACGAACGAATATTGATATAATAAATAGTTACATCGGCCATAGGCAATGCACCCATTAGGAGTTGAGCTTGTTTGATGGAATACATACAACAAATTTGCGAACAAATAGGGTTACCCACCGAAGCATCGCGCGAACCAACACAAAGCACATAAGCAATTTTATCAGGCACTTTTCCATCGCCGGGGCGTAAAATAGTGTTGAAAGGACGGGTTGGAGCTAATTCACGTTCCATTTGCAGGGCAGTAATTACGTTTTTGTATTGTCCGTAGCCATAGCGAGGCATTTTTTTAGCATCAAACGTATCGAATCCGGTAGCAACAACAACCGTTTTAACGTGTAGATTCATAATTTCAGTTTCCTGTGTAAAATCAATACAGTTTGTTGGGCAAACTTTTTCGCAAGCACCGCAAAGTGTACAATTATCGATATCGATAGCAGCAGCTTTTGGGCTACAAATACTGAACGGAATAAATGCCGCTTTACGCCCAATAAGTCCGAATTGATATTGATCGCGCACATTTACCGGACAGGCTTTTTCGCACAACTGACATGCCGTACAATCCTCCACACGCACATAACGTGGGTGTTTGGTAACTTTGGCTGTAAATTCGTTGTCGCTTAATTTTTTGATGTTGCTAACTTCGCTTCCGGTGAAAATGGTGATATTCGGGTGCCGCGAAATTTCGGAAACTTTGGGTGTGGTAATACAGGCAGCACAGTCCAGTGTAGGAAACACTTTACTGAGCATAATCATTTTGCCCCCCACTGATAGCTCTTTGTCGAGTAATAAAACTTTATAACCAGTATTTGCCAAATTTAATGCCACTTCGCCACCTGCAATTCCGGCACCGATTACCAAGGCATCGTAGGTAATATTTTTAATAGGATTACTGTCCCCAACCCCTAAAGGGGAGTTGGAGTTAGTTCCGTTTGGTATGCTAGACTCTTTTTCCATTATATCTTGAAGTAAAATTAATACTAATATTAATTCCCCTTTCAGGGGGTTAGGGGGCAGTTTTCAAAAGATATTCGTTGAAGGTGCGCATTTGTTTAACAAATGATTCGCTACATACCGAACAGATTGCAGCCATGCGCAAACGAGCTGGCTCAATCCCTTTTTCTTTCATTAAATTATGCGTTTTGCCAACCAGATGACCTGTTTTTTCGGTGCACGATTCACCAAAAATGCAGTCGCTACCATCGGCAGCTATAAATACGCCGTCGAAACCTTTTTCGTAGGCATATAATATCCAGCTTGGTTTTATGCCACTCGAACAAGGTACAGCAATAGTGTATACTGTTGGTGGATAATGAAGTTTGAGTAATCCGGCCATATCGATGGCGGGGTCGGAAATTTTTTCGGTGGAAAATACTAAGATTTTCGCACTCTTTTTGTTAAGTTCTCCCATGATATTAGAACCCCTAACCCCTAAAGTGGAATTAGATTAGTTAGTTTTATAAAATAATAGGTTCTACCCTAATTTGTGTGGGTACAAATTTAGCCCACCGTAGAAAAAGAGT
>JACDZH010000110.1 GCA_013426815.1 Paludibacter sp. | reverse complement strand
AAATTCATAAAATATTCTGTATCATCAACTTAGGGGTGCTGAGTAGTTACTATTAAACTTATTTCAAAAATTTTTCAAAGATACAAAGAAAATTCAGTTTAAATGAAATGTGAATTTAATTTTAGATTAAATTAAAAGATTAAGAACCAAATAGAAAAAATTTCTCCTAAAGTTAATATAAAACTCAAATTCACCCATTTATTGACTACCTCAAAATGCAAGTTGTTGGTCTAAAATAATGTACCATTTTTAAGCAACATGGGGTTGCGACCCCTTGTTGAATAGTGTATTTGCAGAAGTGAAAATAAGACTTTTTTTGTTGTCTATAATTTACTTCTTTTTGTGGGAAAATTTGTCTTATATTGCGACAAAATTATTCTCACTACTTAAATACCCTAAGTTCCAACTTTTGTAAAACAGATTGAAACCAACCCATGAAAATTAGAAAAAACTATTTCTTGAAATAAAATTAATTCTGAATATCCAACTTACAAATTGACATCTTGAATTCAAGAAACCACATATTCATGTCGTTTTTTAATAAAAAAAATGAGAATTAGAAAGTAAGGTTAAAACACTCAAATCTATTTATAAGAACTTAAAATACAAATAATTAAATTATAACTATCAAAACTGATTTTGAAGTTTGTAGCTGTAAAATAATATTCATACATTTGTCATAGAAATTCGAATAAATGCCTAAAGTATGGAATCAATTTCAAGTTTTGCCGAACTAACTGCACACCTTACAAGCGTAAATTGTCGAAAACGCTTGGCTGTTGCCAATGCCGTTGATACGCATACATTGGATGCTGTTTTAAGGGCTGTTGATTTGGGCATTGTGGAAGCTTTTCTCATTGGTGATGTGGCTTCCATCGAATCCCCACATTTATTTGAGCAAAATCTGTCTCCATTTATTCACATCATCGATATTCCCGAAGTTCATGAAGCAACATTGGAAGCAGTTCGCATGGTAAAATCGTGTGAAGCCGATATTTTAATGAAAGGTTTGGTAAACACTGATGTGTTGCTGCGGGCAATTCTCGACAAAGAAAAAGGCATTTTGCCTGCCGGCAATGTGCTCACCTATAATGCTGCAATGGAAATCCCAAACTATCATAAGTTAATATTCTTTTCAGATCCGGTGGTTATTCCGTCACCAAATTTGGTTCAGCGTACCGCAATGATAAGATATGCAATTGCAACAGCTTATAAATTTGGAATTAAAAAACCAAAAGTGGCACTTATTCACGCCACCGAAATTGCTAATCCTAAAATTCATTATATGCAGGATTATCTGGATATTATGCAAATGTGGCGAAATGGAGAATTTGGTGATGTAATTATGGATGGACCACTGGATATTTTTTTGGCACTTGATAAAGAACGTGGTGGAATAAAAAATGTACCTTCACCGGTATTGGGCGATGCCGATATACTTATTTTCCCAAACTTTGAAAGCGCAAATATCTTCTACAAAGGATTGGCGTTATTTGCCGGCGTACAAATGGGCGGGTTGCTTCAGGGTACCGAAAAACCTGTTGTACTTACTTCACGAAGCGAAAGCGTGGATTCTAAGTTTTATAGCATTGCTATGGCATGTGTGTTGAGTTAAATTATTTCGTTCAGAGATTAATGCGAAGCAACTAAAATTTCATACATTTTTTTAGCACATCGTCCTGCAGCTCCCTGCTCACCCAAAGATTTTTTGATTTTGTCGTATTCTTTTTGCATTTTTACACGATAGTTTTCGTTGTGTAAGAGTTTCTCCAATTCATCTACCACATTTTTAACGGTAAATTGATGTGCCAATAATTCTTTAACCACTTCTTTTTCAGCAACAATATTTACCAACGAAATGTGTTTTATATTAATAATTAAATTTTTTACCCAATACCCAAACCGACTAAATATCACATGATATACAACTACCTGAGGCGTTCCGACAAGTGCAGCTTCGAGCGTGGCAGTACCCGAATTAATCACTGCTGCCCGAGCCTGTTGCAATAATTCGTAAGTTTGATTAAAAACCAGATGAACTTTATTATTTTGCAGAAATTTTTGATAAAAACTGGGGTCAATACCCGGTGCACATGCAACAACTACCTGATAATCTAAAAATTTATCTGCGGCTTGAAGCATACGTGGCATACAGGCTCTTATTTCCTGTTTACGACTGCCTGCTAAAAGAGCAATGACAGGTTTGTCCGAAAGTTTATTTATTGAGCAAAATTCCTGAAATGATTGCTGATGTAATGCACGCTCGCAGACTGTGTCGATGGAAGGATTACCAACAAACTCTACCGGAAAAAGATGTTTGGCATAAAAGGCAGTTTCGAAAGGAAAAATAGTAAACATTCTATCTACATATCGCCTAATTTCCTTGATGCGGTATTCTTTCCAAGCCCATATTTTTGGTGAAATATAATAAAAAACAGGAATGTTCAGATTTTCTTTAACAAAACGTGCCATGCGTAAATTAAAACCTGGATAATCAACTAAAATTAACACATCGGGTTTAAAATCGAGTATTGCCTGTTTGCAATTTGACATGTTTTTAAGAACCGTTCGGGCATTTTTAAGCACCGCTATAATGCCCATAAAAGCCATATTTCGATAATGCTTTACCATGAAACCACCCTGAGCCTGCATCAAATTACCGCCTAAAAAACAAAATTCTGCAGCAGAATCTTCTTTTCGGAGTTCCTTCATCAAATTGGAAGCATGTAAATCACCCGATGCTTCACCGGCAATAATAAAGTATAGCATTTGTTGATTGGTTCAATGGTTAATTTGTTAACTGGTTAATTCGTTGATTGGTTGATTGATTCAATTTGTTTACTTTTATTAGAAACTGAGGATTTATAGCATTGCAATACTTGCAATAAAATAGGGCATTGCGGAAAGTAGAATACCTGTTGCAATTTTGAAACTATCTGATTTATAGAAAACAAAAACAAATCCTAAATTAGGCATAACTGAAAGCAAAAGAATCTTTCCAAATAAAACACTCGGAAAAAGATGTTTCAAAATTACAAAAAAACTATCTTCACCCTGATAAAATCGGTTCAGATAAACCCACATAAACAAAATTGGGAATAACAATCCTGGAATAAAACCATATAAAAAATGATTGAATCGCTGCATCTTCGGTTATTGGTTATTTATAAAAAAATATTAGAATTCCCATTTACTAATTTCATCCATTGACTGATAGGCTGTTAAGTCTATTTTAGTTGGAACTATTGAAATATAGTTTTTTAATAATGCCCACTCATCTGTATCTTCAGCATCCGGTTCGTGATTTTCAAAATAACCAGTCAACCAAAAATAAGATCGACCTTGTGGGTCGGTTCGTTTTTCAAATTCCTTTACCCAACGACCATCGCATTGGCGCGAAATCCTTATTCCTTCAATTGGTCCGCATGGAGCATTTACATTCAAACAAGTTCCATTTGGCAATCCGTTTTGTAATGCCAGTTGGGTAATTTGTAATACAAAAGATTCAAAATGACTAAAATCAACATCATAAGAATGATTGCAAATTGAAAAACCAATGGATAAAATTCCGTTTTCGCAACCTTCTAAAACAGCTCCCATTGTACCGGAATATATCACATTTATAGCTGAATTGGAACCATGATTTATTCCTGAAACAATTAAATCGGGTTTCCGTACAACAATCTCATTTAATGCCAATTTAACACAGTCAGTCGGCGTGCCGGTGCAAGAATAACGTACCAAGCCTTCCCTTTCTTCAATTTTATTAAATCGGATGGGATGGGTAACAGTTAATGCGTTGGATTGCGCTGACCGGGGTCCATCAGGAGCAACTACTACCACATCCCCAATCTGCATCATTAGCTTTGTAAGAACCTGTATACCTCTGGCTTCGGCGCCATCATCGTTAGTAATTAATATCAGTGGTTTATTCATTTTTTTATCTAATATCTGAATGACAATTTTATTTACTTTTAGTATTCACTGTGGCAAGAATAAATCCGGCACTCATTACAACAAAATACAAAATATCGCGTGAATCAATCACACCTCGACTCATTGATTTATAATGAGCGTGAATACCAACACCTTCAAGAATTTGTATGAATTGACCGGAAGAAAAGAAACTTCCAATAAGTTCAAAGCCATAATAAAAGAAGAAGGAAAGCACTATTGCCACAACAAACGAAACAATCTGATTGTTTGTGAGTGATGATGAAAAAGTGCCAATGGCCACATAAACTGCAGCCAGAAAAAACAGACCAATAAACGAGCCCCAAAAAGCTCCGGAATCAACATTTCCAAGAGGTTCGGCTAAATACGCAACCGAAAAATAATAGAGTAAAGTCGGCAGCAAAGCCAATGAAACAAGTACCCAACCGGCAAAAAACTTTCCCAAAACAATTTGTAACCTACTCAGTGGTTTGGTTATTAATAATTCCCATGTTCCGGTTTGTTTTTCTTCGGCAAAAAGTCGCATTGTAACTGCAGGGCAAAGAAATAAAAACAGCCAAGGAGCAAGATAGAAAAGGCCGTCTACATTAGCATAACCCGACGATAAAATATTATATTCACCCGGAATTACCCAAAGGAATAATCCTGTAAGTAATAAAAAAATTCCAATAACGATATATGCAGTAGCGGTACTAAAAAATGCACGCAACTCTTTTTTGAAAATTGAAATCATGTGTTAAAATTTACAATTAAACAATTTGCTCTTACAATTTGTAGTTTACAACCTATTTTTATTACATTTGCGGTGTCAAAGGTAACCAAAATTATTGAATTGAAAAATATAATCAAGTGTAGTAAACATGAAAAAAAAAGGTTATCTATTCATATTCATTGTATTAGCCAATACACTTCAGGCTCAAACTGTTGATCAATATAGTTTCAAATTTCAAGGTATTTATGGCAATATACTAAAACACACCGAGCACCTTAAAAATCTGGTAAAAGGTCCGGTTACAGGAGCTGAAATTGCTATAGAATGGCAAACAATGGGCGAAAAATCCTGGCATCAATATCTCAATTTTCCAAAAGTTGGTGTGGGAACAGTTTTTCTCGATCTTGGTAATCCCGACACTTTAGGTACTGTATTCGCCGTTTATCCATATTTAAATATCCCGATAATTCAATCAAACCATTTTAATCTGAATATAAAAACCGGTGCAGGTGCGAGTTTTCTGAATAAATCATTCCGAAATGCAACAGCATACGATACCAATGGTAATATCATTCTTAATAAAAGTAATGCAGCCATAGGTTCGCATTTTAATGTGTATTTTGCAGGTAGTATAAATCTAGAGATTCCAGTTTACAAGGGTATTAGCATTACTTCCGACATTGGTTGGAATCATGCATCCAACGGAAGTTTCATCCAACCAAACTCCGGGATCAACATGATAAATGGATTTATTGGAATAAAATATTTTCTTAATTATAATACTTACAATCCACCTGTGAAGCAAAATCTGAATGAAATTCCACGTATATTTTCTTTTGAAATAATAGCATCAGGCGGTGTTAGGCAGCTTTATTACAAAGATAATCAGTTTTTTCCAATTGGTTCAATTGTGTTGGGTGCATTTCGTCCCATAACAAATTTTTACCGGATGGGTTTAGGTGTGGATGCCTTTTATGATGGAGTTTATGACGGTAAAAATAGTACATCGTGGCAAAGAACCTACATCAAAACTGACGAATTTAAGAATAAGATGCGAGTTGGAATTTCGTGGCAACACGAATCGTTGATAGGAAGAATCACAGCAGGTTTACATTTTGGGATATATTTATATAATCCGCTCAAAAATCTTGAACCCTACGATGGAAATGGCATATTAAATAAAGGACTAATTTACCCTTATAACATTGAAAAAGAAGATGGTTGGTTTTATTCCAGAGTATCTTTAAAATACTCATTTACAAAACATTATTTCCTTTCTTTGGGATTAAAAACGCATCTCCAAAAAGCCGAATTTATCGAATGGGGATTGGGATATAGATTTTAGTGGGTAGTTGTTAGTTTTTGAATTTTATTAAGAAGAACTATGTTTAATAAACATAAATTCAATTACCTACCCACTACCATCTAAATTGAAAGCATTTGAATTACTCCCAGTAAATTTTCGTTCACAGGTTTATCATCTTTTATTGCTTTAGTAAAAGGAACATGTACAATCACATCATTTACAATTCCTATCATAATGCTGCGTTGTTCGTCCAATAAAGCATCGATTGCTGCCACACCCATCCTACTTGCAAGAATTCGGTCGTAAGCAGTAGGCGAACCACCACGTTGAATATGACCAAGAATAGTAACACGTACATCATATTCGGGATGTTCTTTATGCATTCGCTCAGCCAATCCATTAGCACCTCCGGTAATATCACTTTCGGCTACAATTACAATGCTACTGTTTTTCGATTTACGGAATCCATTTTTTATCAATTCTTCAAGTTGATCTTCCTGAGTTTCGCGTTCGGGGATTATGGCTGCTTCGGCACCCGAAGCCAATGCACTGTTGAGTGCCAGAAATCCTGCATCACGTCCCATCACTTCGATAAAAAACAAACGTTCGTGCGATTTAGCCGTATCACGAATTTTATCCACCGCTTCGATAATAGTGTTTAATGCTGTATCGTAACCAATCGTTGAATCTGTGCCATATAAATCATTATCAATGGTGCCTGGAAGACCAACTATTGGCACATTAAATTCCTGAGCAAAAATGCGCGCACCGGTAAAAGTTCCATCGCCACCAATTACCACCAAAGCATCAATATCTTGCTTTCTCATATTATCATACGCCAGTTTACGACCTTCGGGAGTAAGAAATTCCATACAACGGGCAGTTTTCAGAATTGTACCACCTTGTTGGATAATATTACTCACATTTTGTGTTTGAAACTCAACAATCTCATCAGTAATCAATCCTTTGTAGCCCCTGAAAATTGCTTTTACACGTATGCCGTTAAAAATTGCAGCACGTGTCACCGACCGTATGGCTGCGTTCATTCCTGGGGCATCGCCACCAGATGTAAGAACACCAATACATTTAATTTCGTATTTCATTTTCTTTAATAAATAGGTTTATGTTCTTTATAATTAATTATTAGAATTTTATTTGTGTCTATTTTTGAGAGTACTCCATTTAAAATAACATTATACCCTACATTTTACTTACTTAATTCTTTTAATTTTGTTGCCACTTCTTCCATTAACCAACGTGGAGTGGAGGTAGCTCCGCAGATACCAATTTTCTTTGTCATATCAATATTCAACAATTTGACTTCATCGGCTTCTGAAACCATATAGGTATTGGGATTAATATTTTTGCAATGTTCATAAAGCACTTTCCCATTCGAACTCTTTTTCCCACTCACAAAAACGATGATGTCATTTTGTTGTGCAAAGGTAGTGATATTTGGGATTCTATTTGACACTTGACGACAAATTGTGTCATAATATTTAAAATCGACCTGTTTATCTATGTTTTTTTGTAATGTTGTTACTAAGTGATTAAATCCGTCCAACGATTTGGTAGTTTGTGAGAATAAACGGATATTTTTGGATAAATCCACCTTGTACAAATCAGCTTCACTTTCAATTACAATAGCTTTGTTATCAGTTTGACCAACCAAACCATTTACCTCGGCATGACCAATATGACCATAAATCACAATTTGAGTGTCGCTGGTAGGTAAAGTTTGATAAGCATTTTTAATACGTGTTTGTAATTTTAACACTACCGGACATGAAGCATCAATGAGAGTTAAATTATTTTCTCTGGCAGTTTCGTAGGTTCTGGGCGGTTCGCCATGGGCACGGAGTAACACTTTGGCATTGTGAAGTTCTCTGAATTCGGCGTGATTAATTGTGATTAAACCCATTCGGGTAAGGTGATTCACTTCTTGTTCGTTGTGTACAATATCTCCTAAACAATATAATTTTTCTCCTTTTACGAGTTCTTCCTCTGCTTTTGTTATGGCAATGACCACACCGAAACAAAAACCAGATTTTCTGTCAATTTCTATATTTGGCATAATTTTATTTGCAATTTTAAGATATAAGTAATGGTCTGAATATAATGTCGTATTTTAGACAAAATATGGTACATCCCGAGCATCGGGAGGTTCATATAGTTTCCACATGCTTTCACTTAGTTTTTTATTTAGTTTACATATGGCACATCCCGAGTAGCGGGAGAAACACCTTTGGTGTTTACACATAGAATGTTGGCTAGTCTTTCAAAAATACCGATAGTTATTTTTACTATGTCGTCTGATTGGTTGATACTTACTAAAAAAAATATATATATTTATTTACTATTTATATTGAAATTGACACTCTTGCTATGTGTCTCTATGTGAAAACTATATGATACTATGTGGCAATTGTTTTTTCAAAAAAAATGCGACAATAAATTATTCTCACTACTTAGAATTTTTCCGTGTTGATAAACGAAAAAATAAAGACTATGGAAAATCAACAATAAATACGAATCAATAGTTTAGGTATATTTACAAATCATGAATAAAATAAAGATTTTATTTTGGTGATTATAAATAGAAAATGATTAAATCGTTTTTTCGGCAAATAAAGCGAGTAGAATTTCGCGTTGTTCTTCACGTGTCAATGTTGAATTATCTATCTCGATGGCATCTTCGGCTTTTCGCAATGGACTTTCCACTCGGTTTTGATCTCTTTGGTCACGTTCTATAACATTTGCCAGAACTTCATCATAATTGACAATTTCGCCCTTAGCTGCCATTTCATCCGAGCGCCGTTTGGCTCGTATTTCTGGCGAAGCTGTTAAAAATATTTTCAGTTCGGCTGATGGAAAAACGACTGTTCCAATGTCGCGTCCATCCATAACAATTCCTTTTTGTTGTCCCATTATTTGCTGCTGACGTACCAATTCGCGCCGCACAAAACCCAAAGTGCTTACTCTACTGGCACCATTTGCCACTTCCAAACTTCTGATTTCGGTTTCTACATTTTCTCCATTTAAATAGGTTTCCGAAATGCCTTGTGCATTGGTTCGGAAATCTATATGAATGGATTGCATTTGTTTTTCCAATTCGGCATAGTTGATGTTAGAATCGGTCATCAACCCATTTTGAATACAATAAAGCGAAACAGATCGATACATTGCGCCGGTATCGACATAAATATAACCTATTTTGCGGGCTAATTCCTTTGCCATTGTACTTTTTCCGCATGAGGAAAAACCATCTATTGCGACTATAATTTTGTTCATAAAAAATTGAAGTGTTTCGTAATTGGGGATGTTAAAGTTCCACCACAATCAAAAATGGAAGTTTAAATAAGAAGCTGATTTTCAGCAAATTTTCAGTTGTTTTCTACAATCGGAATTCATTAAGTGCAGTGCTGAGCGAAAATTGATATGAATAATTGCCAACCTGAAATTGAGTCATTCCAAATCCAACGTGGAATTTATATAATTTAATTCCACCCCCGTAAGAAAAACCAGCAGAACTTTTAAAACCAGGCATATTCATTTCCTGTTGTCGACGATGGTTATAACCTACTGTGAGATAAAAATTTTGGGAAGGTACAAATTCTACAGCAATTATAGCATGACGAAATGCCATATCAACAGTTCCGATTTTATTGCTCGAAGTACTAGAATTAGGCGATTCTGAATTTTGATTCGTCGATTGATAAGATAAATCCCATTGTTGCAGGTTGTGATAGGTAAATGAAAAACGTAAGGGAGCATGTGCAAATTTTTTCGAAAAGCCCAGTTGAATATTGAATGGGAGTGATTCTAAGTGCTGTCCATCTTCATCGGAATAATAACCTTTAAATTGTGTACCAATATTCCTTAAAACCAAACCAGCTGAAAAAAGTTTATCGCGATTATAGTAATTTACACCAGCATCCATGGCTAAACCGAAACTGGTATAAGTTTCGTATGCCGAATAAACTGGTTTGAGCGAAGCACCTATAGAAATTTTATCAGTCAATGTACGGGCATACATCAAATTTAAAGCATAATCTTTGGCTGTGAATTCACCAATAACTTCGTTCAATTCAGTAGTTTGCTGAAAAACTCCATAGTCAACATATTGAATTCCAACAGCAAAATGATTTTTACTACCGAATGATCGTCCATAAACAGCACTTCCAAACTGAATATCAGCCAAATAATTAGCCATATTTACTCCCAAAGTATTATTTGTCTCGGTTGTTAATAATGCCGGATTTTGAAAAGCAAAATTTATGTCATTATCGCGTAACGAAACATTTGTACCACCCAGTGCTGCCAAACGTGATGAAACCGGTAAATCTAAAAATTGGTAAACGCCTGGTCCTGCCTGAGAAAATGCAACGAAACAGGATATCCCAAAAACAAGTAATGTAAAAAATCTTTTAGTCATCAAATACGATTTATTGAAATCTTTTGGTAAGTAAATACGATACGATTTCAAACATAGTTTTTAAAAAAAACAGCCAAAGATACACTATTTTTGTGAATTACAAGTTTGAAATAATAAATTTACACAGCTATAAACGTAAAAAAATAGAAAAATTATATTTGTCGACACCAAAATTTTAAATAAATCAAGTTAATATCTAGATAGTCAACTGAATTTTATTTTTTTTGTCAGGATAAATGAACTTTCTAAAAAATATAGTACATTTGCTCATCAGAAAAAAAACCATGGGAAAGATTGAATAACTTATCATTTTTTTTGACAATACCGATGGTTCAATAGTAGATGCAGACGTTGGGGGGTCATGGATGTTAATTTATATATTACAAAACACTGTTGTCCGGTAAAAGAATTTTGATTAGATTGAAAAAAGAGGAGCCAA
>JACDZH010000109.1 GCA_013426815.1 Paludibacter sp. | reverse complement strand
ACCTCAATTATCAATTGAATTTTAAAATTCTTATCCCGAACTCAGGTTAATACATTAAACAGCTTTGATGACTGAAAGTTTTAGTATTATTTATTTTTCTGATTTTTGTGTAGTTGGTTACTTTTTTATTTATCAAGTCTACGTTTTCCCAAAGTAATAATTGGGAACATCGGGTAGGAGTTAATGAAGCCGGTAAACCTAATACAATTGAGGGAAAATAAGTGCAGGCTGCTATAATTTCGAAAATGCTAAAGTACTGCATTGCAAATGCATGACTTGCGATTTTAGCATTGATTTCATTGTTCAAGATAGTTCCGAAATCGATTAATATTGGTTTGTTTGTAGGAAGTATTTGTTGCAATTTATTTTCAATTGAAAAGTTAAGATACTGATAATTGTCGGCGATGTTGCTCAATTCTACTAGTGGAATATTTGCTTTTAACGATATAATTTCAGCCGATAAAATTCCATCAAAAAATAATGTTTGAGCACTATCCACAGCACTTTCGTCTAAACTAAACAAGCGGGTAATTACATTGTGTTCATCTTGTTCCACTACGTTTCGGGATAGGATTTGCTGCGGTGAACAAAATGTGAATTGACTAGCGACACGAATCATAAGCAATTAATAATTAAGTCTGATTATCAATCTATTTAGGCTTTTTTGGCAGCATTTTAGTAGCCTTCTGGGCAGATTGAGTGGTATCTGCTTTTACCTTTATGACTTTGATAGGGTTTGCTTTTTCTATCATTTTGCGCAAACTTTCCTGTAATTTTGGGTTGTATTTACGAATTAGGGAGATACTATCAACAGTTGCATGCAACTTTCCTTTGTATGTTTTGCTTCCAAGTAATTCTCCCGATATGGATTTAATTCTCAGTTTTTTAAGTGCCGGTAATTTAATTGTATATCGGCGTTGCAAACTGTCATTGTGTCCGGCAACGAGGGCACTGTCTTTTTTTCCATTCAGGTAATTAATTCGTAAAACCACATGTTGTTTTGTGCAAGAATCTTCGTGCGAAATGCGTTGTAAAAACTTCAGAATATAGACATCGCCATAAAGTAAAACTGGTGTTTTTATTTCAAAATCAAGTCGGGTTCGCGCCGAATCTTTGGTTAATTTATAAAGTGTACGTTTGTTCCAGATATTGTCTTTTACTTTTGCAAGTTCCACCGAATCAACAAAATGATATTTTCCATTTTTAACTGATTTATCCAAATCGGTTAATTGAATCAATACATTATCATAGACTTTTTCAAACTTCTGAGGATTTTTTGTGTACCAAACCAATGATGAATCAAATTCGGCTTTTGTTACACCGTGTTTGGTCAGCACAAAATTATAATATTGTGATTTTATTGTGTCATTATTATACATCAAACCAACTTCACCTAAAGTTGCGTCTAATTTGTGTAAATCTGTCAACACATTTTCCATTTCAGTTTCATTCAATACGCCTTTAGGACGGCTATCACAGGCTGTCAAGAGTAAAATGAAGCTAAATATAATCAGCAATCGGGAAAATATTTTATTTTGCTGTTTGAACATCATTTTCTTTTTTTGATTCAAGGCTATCGTTCAATTCGTTACGGAAGAAAATCAGAATTATGCCCACTGCTACACTAATGGCTGAATCGGCAACATTGAAAATGGGACTAAAAAAAATGGTTTCACCAAGGCTATTTTTGATAATTGGGAAGTAAAGCATATCTACTACCTTACCGTGAAACAATGAAGCGTAACCTCCACCGGTAGGAAGGAAAGTGGCTACTTGTCCGTAAATATCACTTGTACTGAAAAGTAAACCGTAAAATACCGAATCAATAATATTTCCGGCAGCTCCTGCCAGTACCAACGAAATAGTGAGAATGTAACCGGTACGAACCTTTTTTTTTATTAAAATATGAATATAAAAAGCCAGTGCACCAACGGCAATAATACGGAATATGGTAAGAAATAATTTACTGATAATTTCCATGCCAAAAGCCATTCCGTTATTTTCGATAAAGTAAATCTTAAACCAACTTAAAACATTCACATGTTCGCCCAATACAAAATTTGTTTTGATATAAATTTTTGATGCCTGATCGATAAATAAAACCAGAAAAATAAGTATAAGAGACTTTTTTGTAATTGACATATAGGCAGGACTTAACTGTTATATAGCATTTTTTTTACAACAAATTCGACAGCCGACTAAATTGCCACGCTGCCGAATTTCATTTATAATTTACATCTTATTTTTTGTCGTTTTTGGCTTCTATGCTCAAAGTGGCATGTGGAACTGCCCGTAAGCGTTCTTTGGGAATCAACTTACCAGTTTCGCGACAAATACCATAGGTTTTATTTTCGATGCGAATTAACGCCGATTGAAGGTGTTGTATAAACTTCATTTGGCGTTGTGCCAAACGTCCCGATTCTTCTTTCGAGAGTGTGGCAGCACCCTCTTCCAATACTTTGAAAGTTGGTGAAGTATCCATCACATCATTTCCATCTAAATTGGTAATGCCATTGCGTAGTGATTCATATTCTAGTTGTGCTTTGTCAAGCTTTTTATTGATAAGTTGACGAAATTCATCTAGCTCAGCATCTGTATATCTTGTCTTTACTGTCATGGCGTGTAAATTTATAGGGTTTTTGTAGACTCGTTAAAAAAAAATTATTGTTTTTATATTGACTGCGAAAATAAGTAAATTGTTTCAGTTGGACAATTATTTTGGCAATTATATTTCAGTAAAAAGTAAAGAAGTTATAACCAGCATGTAAGTGTATATTAAAACCAGACAAAAGATAAGCGTATAGATTAAATTAATCCGTTAAAAAGTGCTTAGTTTGTTTTATTACAAATATTTATCATTGTTTTTTTTTAATTGAAATTATACCTTTTTTACGGCTATTTTTACTGTATAATTATCAAACTCAAGTTCTGTTGCAACTGCTAAAGTATCCACTAAAACCACGGAATTTGACAGGGTTTGTGAAGCAATATAATTTGAATATTCTGTTACAGCTTCAGCAATTTCTGAGCGACTTTCAATTTCAACCGAAATTTTATCAACTATTTCGTAACCATTTGATTTTCGGATATTTTGGATACGATTTACCAATTCACGTGCAATTCCTTCACGCAACAATTCATCAGTAACCGTAATATCCAGTGCTACGGTTAGTTTACCTTCGTTGGCAACCAACCAACCTGGCATATCTTCGGTAATAATTTCTACATCTTCCAGTTCCAGTTTAACATCTCCAGTTGGTAATGCCAGTAAGTACTGACCTTCGCGTTCAATTTCGATAATTTCGGGTTTGCCAAATGTGGTCATTGCTTGCGCAATTTCTTTCATTTGCTTGCCATATTTTTTGCCTAAAGTTTTAAAGTTTGGTTTTATCTTTTTTACCAAATTATCCATATCGGCATCTGCGGGAATAATTTCCAGTTCTTTTATGTTCACTTCGGCTTTTACAAGTTCGGCAATGTAAAGCAGTTGATGATAACTGGCTTCATCCTGTGCCGGAACAACAGCTTTAGAAAGCGGTTGCCGTACTTTTTTATCCGCTTTGCGACGCAATGCCAGTATCATCGATGAAGTTTGCTGTGCCAATTGCATACAAGCTTCCAGGTTGCTGTCAATCAATTCTTCACTGTAAGTTGGAAAGTCAGCCAGGTGAACCGATTCGCAGGTGTCTTTGTCGGTAACGGCATTCAAATCTAAAAATAATTTGTCTGCAAAAAATGGGGCAATGGGAGCCATCAAAAGTGAAATGGTTTCCAAACAGGTATAAAGTGTTTGATAAGCCGAAATTTTATCTTCGTCATATTCACCGCCCCAATAGCGTTTACGGTTGAGGCGAACATACCAGTTACTCAGATTTTCACCCACAAAATCGGAAATTGCCCGACCGGCTTTTGTTGGCTCATAAGTTTCAAAGTTTTCAGTCACATCTTTCACCAAAGTGTTGAGTAATGAAATAATCCAACGGTCGATTTCGGGACGATTTTCCATTGGAATTTCAGTTTCTGAATACTGAAAATTATCAACATTGGCATAAAGTGCAAAGAATGAATATGTATTGTAAAGTGTGCCAAAAAATTTCCGACGAACTTCTTCAATTCCTTCAGCATCGAATTTCAAATTATCCCATGGCGAAGCATTGGTCATCATATACCAGCGCAATGGATCAGAACCATGCTTTTCGATTGTCGAAAATGGATCGACGCCATTGCCAAGTCGTTTCGACATTTTATTGCCATTTTTATCGAGTACAAGTCCGTTTGAAATGACATTTTTAAAAGCAACGCTGCCTTTTATCATGGTACTGATAGCGTGCAAAGTAAAAAACCAACCACGTGTTTGATCAACTCCTTCCGAAATAAAATCAGCGGGAAAGAAGCCCCCTAAATCCCCCGAATAAAATGGATAATGCATTTGTGCAAAAGGCATTGCGCCGGAATCGAACCAAACATCAATTAAATCCAATTCACGTTTCATTGGTTTGCCCGTAGTAGAAACCAAGATTATTCCGTCCACATAAGGACGGTGTAAATCAATATTTTTTACAGCATAATTTTCGGAAGTATATTCTCCAACTTTGAAATTTTTGTATGGATTTTCGGTCATAAATCCAACCACAATTGATTTTTCAATTTCTGCCATCAATTCTTCGACCGAACCTATGCAAATTTCTTCAGATCCATCTTCGCTGCGCCATATCGGAAGTGGTGTTCCCCAGTAGCGACTGCGTGATAAATTCCAATCTTGCAGATTTTCCAACCATTTTCCAAAACGACCTGAACCGGTCGAAGCCGGTTTCCAGTTAATGGTGTCGTTCAACATCATCATTTCTTCCCGACAGGCAGTTGTTTTTACAAACCAACTATCTAAAGGATAATACAATACAGGTTTATCTGTGCGCCAACAATGCGGGTAATTATGGGTGTGTTTTTCAATTTTAAAAGCTAAACCTTGTTGTTTCAACATAACGCAAAGGTCAATATCCAAGGTTGTGTCTTCGTCTGTCAAGCTATTGTCATAAGCATTTTTTACAAAGCGCCCGGCATATTCGCCATACAAAGTTGAATTTACATTTTCAGCAACAAATTCAGAACTTAAATCTTCAATTCTGAAGAATTTTCCGGTTCTATCCACCATTGGTTGGCGATTCCCATCTTTATCGATAAGTAACATAGGTGGCACGCCATTTTGTTTCGCTACACGATCATCGTCAGCGCCAAAAGTTGGGGCAATGTGAACGATTCCAGTACCATCTTCGGTTGTTACAAAATCTCCTGAAATTACTTTAAATGCTCCTTCACCCGGATTTACCCAGGGAATTAATTGTTCGTATTTAATTCCAACCAAATCAGCCCCTTTTTTTCTGTCCAGGATTTCGTATTCAGTTTTTCCCAATACATTTTCAAGCAGGTTTTCGGCAAGAATAAGATTACATGCTTGTTTTGAATATGGGTTAGTTGTTTTAATTTTCACATAATCTATTGAAGCTCCAACTGCAAGTGCAGTATTACTAGGAAGCGTCCATGGAGTGGTTGTCCAGGCCAGGAAATAAGTATTTTCAATTTCTGACAACTTAAATTGTGCCACACAAGTGGTATCTTTTACATCGCGGTAGCAACCCGGTTGATTCAACTCGTGCGTACTAAGTCCGGTTCCGGCGGCTGGCGAATAGGGTTGAATGGAATAACCTTTATAAAGTAATTTCTTGTTATATAGCTGTTTGAGCAACCACCAAAGCGTTTCGATATACCGATTATCATAAGTGATATATGGATCGTTCATGTCGACCCAATAACCCATTTTTGTAGTCAAATCTTCCCATTCTTTGGTATATTTCAAAACATCTTTGCTACAGGCTGCATTGTATTCCTCCACGCTGATGGTTTTACCAATATCTTCTTTGGTAATTCCAAGAGCTTTTTCTACGCCTAATTCCACTGGAAGTCCGTGTGTATCCCAACCGGCTTTCCGTTTAACCTGAAAACCTTGCATGGTTTTGTAACGACAAAAAACATCTTTGATGGTTCGTCCCATCACGTGATGAATGCCGGGCAAACCATTGGCTGACGGTGGTCCTTCATAAAACACAAAAGATGGTTTTCCTTCACGTGTTTTGATACTTTTATGAAAAATGTCCTGCACTTTCCAGTGTAACAACATTTCCTTGTTTATGTCCGATAGATTCAGATTGGAATATACTTCAAACTTTTTCATTTAATCAATTTCCTGTTTTCTAATTCCCAAATTATTTGAATGTTGCCATATTAGCAGATTATATTTTAGGGGTGCAAAATTACAAAAATAATCTGAATTTTAATAACTAAAGTTTGTAGTTGTGGGACAAAAATATGAACTTAGTGTTCATACGCCATATTTATGATTAATCTTAAACCCTTTAAAATTTAAATGAATAATATGTATTCATTGTAAATTTATTAGTACTCCGATGGGTAAATTTTTGTACGCAAATTGCACAAATAAATCAAAATCTAAATACCTTAACATTTTTTGATATTTAACCATTTTTGCATTTTAGTTTATTTGCGTTTATCGGCGTTTTCCATGGTAAACCACAGGCAAAACTTAGCACATTCTTCTCTTTTAGGGAATGGACTCAACCATTAAGTATTATTGTTCTACATCCTAATGTGAGGGTTGATTTAAAATATCAAATTCATAGTTTCTTTTCAAAATAATCTAATATTTTCATTTCAAAAATTAAAGTATCACAAGGTACAATAAAATCACGATTATGAAACGTTTTTTTTACTAACCTTTTTGTTATTTTCTAGTTTAAAGGTGAGATTTTATAATAAAATTTGAACATCTTGTTTTTTTATTGCACTATATTTTGGTTTGAAACTAAAAACGTAGTATCTTAGTACGATTTTTTATAAAATTAATTGAGAGTCATAACACTAACCTATCATTAAAATGGAAAACAATTATTGTATCATTATGGCAGGCGGCGTTGGTAGTCGTTTTTGGCCATTTAGCAGGAATAACCGACCTAAGCAGTTTCTGGATTTCTTTGGTACAGGTCGCTCGCTTTTACAGTTAACTTTCGATAGGGTGCGTCATTTGGTACCTGCCGAAAACATTTTAATTGTTTCGAATGTGATTTATAAAGACCTGATTTTGGAGCAACTTCCCGAAATAAAAGACAATCAGGTTTTATTAGAACCAAACAGAAGAAATACAGCACCTTGTATTGCTTATGCTGTCAACAGAATTAAATCGATGACCAATAAGGCAAATATTATTGTTGCACCCTCCGATCATTTGATTCTGAAAGAAGCTGATTTCCTCGATACAATACGGATAGGGCTCGATTTTGTAGAAAATAACAATAGTCTTTTAACATTAGGCATCAAGCCAAGCCGTCCAGAAACAGGTTATGGTTATATACAAATTGACGATGGAGAAACCAACTTGCGTAAAGTGAAAACATTTACCGAAAAACCCAATGCTGAATTGGCAAAAGTGTTTTTTGAAACCGGAGAATTTTTCTGGAATTCAGGTATTTTCCTTTGGAATTTGCAAACAATTGTCAAAGCTTTCGATGAACTATTACCCGAAGTAGCCAATAAATTTACTGCCGGCAAATCGTTTTTTAATTCATCCAAAGAGCAGGAATTTATTGACCAAATGTATCCATCTTGTCCGAATATCTCTATCGATTATGGTATAATGGAAAAAGCAACTGATGTGCATGTACTTTGTTCCGATTTTGGTTGGACTGATTTAGGTACCTGGGGTTCTCTATATGAAATGTCGCCCAAAGACGAGCAAGCTAATGTTACCCTCAAATGCAAAACAGCATTTTACGAAAGTACAGAAAATATTGTGGCACTTCCAGCCGAAAAATTGGTGGTAATACAGGATTTGAATGGATATATTGTGGCTGAGTCGGATCATGTTTTGCTGATTTGTAAACGTGAAAATGAACAACGTATTCGCCAGTATGTGAACGACATAAATGTAAAATTTGATGGTAAATATAGTTAGTGTAAAGCTAATTTGAAAATGTGTTAATTTAAAAATATGCCATTTTGAAAATGAAAAGAATCTAATGGCTTTACCTTTTTTTTTTGATTTAGAATTAATTTCATGAGTGATATTATTCATTTATTACCCGATTCCGTTGCCAATCAGATTGCAGCAGGTGAAGTGATTCAGCGTCCTGCATCTGTATTAAAAGAATTGGTCGAAAATTCGATAGATGCTGGCGCAACTTTTATCCAGATTATTATAAAAGATGCTGGTCGTACATTGATTCAGGTAGTTGATAATGGAAAAGGCATGAGTGAAACCGATGCTCGAATGGCGTTTGAGCGACATGCCACATCCAAAATAACGCTGGTAGACGATTTGTTTTCACTTCGTACAATGGGTTTTAGGGGTGAAGCTTTGGCTTCTATTGCTTCGGTAGCTCAAGTAGAACTTCGTACCAAAAGAGCTGATGATGAATTAGGTATAATGGTTGAAATTGCCGGATCACGTGTTTTTAAACAAGAAACGATTCAATGTGATACTGGTACTACTTTTCTGGTTAAAAACCTGTTTTTCAATGTTCCAGCACGTCGTCGGTTTCTAAAAAGTGATAATGTTGAAAAGACCCATATTCTCACCGAGTTTTATCGCAATGCACTGGTAAATTCTAATGTTGCTTTTTCGTTTTTCGATGGCGATGAAGAAATATTCCAATTACCGGCTTCCAACAACAAAGTCCGCATCGAAAATATTTTTGGAAAAAATTCCAAAAAACGTTGGCAACAACAACTGCTTTCCATCGAAACTACGACCAATCTGGTCAGTATATATGGTTATATCGGAAAACCCGAATTTGCTCAAAAATCGGCCACTCAATACTTTTTTGTAAATGGCAGGTTTATGCGCCATCCATATTTTCATAAATCGGTGGTATTGGCTTATAATCAGATGATTCAGGCTTCGGAAAGTCCAAATTATTTTATTTATTTCGATGTAGATCCACAAACCATTGATGTCAATATTCATCCTACCAAAACCGAAATCAAGTTCGAAAACGAACAAGCCATCTGGTCCATACTTTCAGCTACAATAAAGGAAGCATTGGGAAAATTCAATATTGTTCCTTCTATCGATTTCGATCAAGAAGGATTGGTAGATTTGCCAACAGGAGCAACTTTTGAAAATGTACGACCACCGCAAACCAACTTTAATCCCGATTATAATCCATTTGGAACATCTACTTACAAACGACCGGTGATGGATTGGGAAAAGTTATATGGTGGATTTGATTCCAATGCAGAAAAAATTGATTCCTCAGCTCCATACCAACCCGATATTAATTTGCAAAGCAAGGTGAACATTGGACAGGATGAAAAACAACAACTTATTGAATCAGACGATACAAGGGCAGAAAATTTTCAGTTTAAAAGCCGTTATATTATTACTGGTATTAAATCCGGAATGTTGATAATAGACCAATGCAGGGCACACATCAGAATTTTGTACGATTTGTTTATTAGTCAGATCGAAAACCGAAATGCCTTATCGCAACAAGTGCTTTTTCCTGAAGTATTGGAATTGAGTGCTGATGATGCATTCATTTTTGAGCTTATGATTCCTGATTTGTATTCTGTAGGTTTTGATTTTGAAATCCTTGAAAACCAAACTTTTAATGTGAAAGGTATTCCCGACCAATTGGGAACAGGAAGCGTTATCGATTTATTACATATTATGCTACACAAAGCCAAAACTACAGGAGATGATTTTACAGCTGCAATGCACACTATCATTGCACTTTCATTAGCCGAAGCTTCAGCTCTTAAAAAAGGTCAGCGACTTACCAACGAGGAGATGTGTGATTTAATTGACAGACTATTTGCCTGCAAAAATCATAATTATTCTCCTGATGGAAAAAAAATTATGACAATATTTACCTATGAAGAGATGGAAAACAGGTTTTAGAGAAAACCAATATTTGAAAAATTTTCAGTCATCAATTCTGCATTAAAATTATCAACTATTAAAAATACACTTTTAATTCCAAAATGAAATCTCTTTTAATTTTCGATCTTGACGGCACTTTGCTCAATACCATTGCTGATATGGCAGTAAGTACCAATCATGCACTTGTTCAATGTGGTTTTCCTGTTCACAAGGCAAGTGATTACAAGTTCTTCATTGGAAATGGAATCAACAAACTATTTGAACGGGTGCTGCCTGAAGGTGAGAAAACACAAGAAAATGTTTTAAGACTTCGACAATATTTTCTGGAATACTATGGAGTTCATAATTCGGAATTGACATTACCATACGATGGAATTCCGGAATTATTAAAAAATTTGCATAACCTTGGATTTAAACTTGCCGTAGCTTCCAATAAATATCATAAAGCATCTGAGCAACTGATTCAATATTTTTTCCCAGATATAGAATTTGTAGCAGTAATTGGTCAACGCGAAGGAATTCCTACAAAACCCGATCCGACTATTGTTTATGATATTTTATCAATTGCAAAAGTTGACAAAATGGAAGTTCTTTATGTTGGCGATTCGGGTGTGGATATGCATACGGCTCGAAATGCAGGTATTGATGCTTGTGGTGTCACTTGGGGTTTCAGAGCAAGGGCTGAATTAGAAGCATTTTCACCAAAATATATGGTGGATTCACCTTCAGAAATTCTTAAAATATTAGTTTCCAATAAAAAAAAAACAGCAATTTAATTTTCAAATTACTGACTTTATTTTTTAGTTTTTCAGAAGAACTATCACCTGTTGTGTTTGTTCTACATCCCTATTTACTAACTATGCATCCAATGCTTGGGCATACCACCAGTAATAAAATATGTTTTAACCCATCTTGCAGCATAATTGCACAAAAATGTGCAAATCAGTTCAATTTCAA
>JACDZH010000108.1 GCA_013426815.1 Paludibacter sp. | reverse complement strand
TCATTTGAGTCAAATCATTGGTACCAAATGAGAAAAACTCAGCCGTTGCAGCTATCCGATCAGCAGTTAAGAAAGCACGTGGAATTTCAATCATTGTTCCTACCTTAAATTCGATGCTGTCACCCTGACAGCCGGCTTGTAACAATTTTTCTATAAAACCAACGAGGGAGCTTCTCGCATATCATCGGTATTGGGTTTAAAAGATAACCCCAAAATTGTAATGGTTTTTCCTTTTAAATTCCTTTGGAAATGTTTTTGTAATTTATGAAATAACACTTGTTTTTGGTAAAAGTTAACTTCTTCAACTGCCTTCAGCACCCGTAATTCATAACAATTTTGTTCGGAAGTGTGATTTAAATGCTTTCACATCCTTTGGAAAACACGAACCACCATATCCACAACCAGCATATAAAAATTTTCCACCAATGCGTTGATTTGATCCAATTCCTTTGCGTACCATATTCACATCAGCACCTACCAATTCACACAAATTCGCTATATCGTTCATAAAACTGATACGAGTAGCCAGCATTGCATTGGCAGCATATTTTGTCATTTCAGCAGATAAAATATCCATAAATATGACACGAAAATTATTTAACAGAAATGCTCGATAAAGCTTCGTTATCAATTCTTTGGCTTTTTCACTTTCCACACCCACTACCACACGGTCTGGACTCATAAAGTCTTTAATCGCATCACCTTCTTTTAGAAATTCAGGATTTGATGCCACATCAAAATCTATTGAAACTTTACGCTTATCTAACTCTTTTTGAATTGTTTGACGAATTAGTAAAGCAGTTCCAACAGGTACAGTACTTTTGGTTACTAACAGAACATATTCCTTCATATTTTGACCAATTGTACGGGCTACTTCAAGTACATATTTTAAATCGGCACTTCCATCTTCATCCGATGGCGTACCTACAGCACTAAAAACCATCTGAACACTATCCAATACTTCGGTCAATTTCGTTGTAAAATGTAAACGTTCTGCTTTTACATTTCGTAAAACCAAATCTTCAAGTCCGGGTTCGTAGATGGGAATGAATCCTTTGGTTAAGTTCTCAATTTTGTTAATATCGATGTCAACACAAGTTACATCAACTCCCATCTCCGCAAAACAAGTACCTGATACTAAACCAACATATCCTGTTCCAACAATTGCGATTTTCATTTACGATACAATTTTTTAGTTTTATGCAAAATTTGATTTTAGTTTACTAATAATCATCTGATAATCAATATATAAATATAAACTAAACAAGAATTGTTTTCAATATGCAGCTATTACTCTTTTAATTCCATCCTCCAATGTTATTTTAGGCTTCCATCCTAAACCATTAAGTTTAGAAACATCAAGTAATTTACGTGGAGTTCCATCTGGTTTTTTAATGTCCCAAATTATTTTTCCTTTATAATCAATCGTTTTCCTTACAATTTCCGATAAATCTTTTATAGAAATATCTTCCCCACATCCGGCATTAACATGCGATGGTAAAGTATCCGGTGCATCATAATTCAATAACAGATAAACGCTTGAATCTGCCATATCATCAACATGCAAAAATTCACGCATAGGAGAACCTGTTCCCCAAAGTGTAATTGTAATTTCTCCATTATTAAATGTTATTCCATGTTTTTTTAAAACATTAACAATTACTTCATCCGTAAACGAGCCATCAACACCTTCAATCGGACGTTTATTCAAATCAAGACGCAAACTTTTCCAATCATTTGAAATTAAGCATTTCCCCAATTTCATTTTTCTAATTAACGCTGGTAAAACATGCGATTTTTCGAGATCGTAATTATCGTTTTGACCGTAAAGATTGGTTGGCATTATGGAAATAAAATTGCAACCATATTGCGCATGATATGCTTCACACATTTTTATTCCAGCAATTTTGGCAATGGCATAAGGTTCGTTGGTACTTTCAAGTATTCCGGTTAACAATGCATCCTCACTCATTGGCTGTACAGAATCACGTGGATAAATACAGGATGACCCCAGAAATAATAGTTTTTTTACTCCGTGCAAGTAACTTTGATGAATTACATGATTTTGTATCATTAAGTTTTCGTATATAAATTGCGCACGATAGGTATTATTTGCAAAAATTCCCCCTACCTTTGCTGCAGCCAACACTACGTATTCAGGCTTCTCGGTTGCAAAAAAATACGAAACTTCTTGTTCATTTAGCAAATTCAGCTCATCTAAAGTACGGTATACAATGTTCGTAAATCCTTTTAACTCTAGGTTTCGTTTAATAGCAGAACCCACCATACCAAGATGGCCTGCAATATATATTTTTGAATCTTTTTTCATCGTTTCTTTTTTCTTGAAATTAATCTATTCGAAATAATTTAATACCCTAAAACCACCTTCTTTCAGGTAAGTTTCCTTTTTCATGAGTTTTACATCTGAATGTATCATATCAACTACAAGCAATTTTAAATCGTATTCAGGAATCCAATTAAGTTTTGTACGGGATTTTGTAGCATCACCGATTAATAAATCCACTTCCGTTGGACGAAAATAGTTGGCATCCACTTCCACAATAGATCCTTCAATTGCATGAACTGTCTCCAAAAACTCTGCTCCAATTTGTTCACAAAAAATTGCTGCATGAATATTTGAGATATATCCTTTTTCATCTATACCTTCGCCAACGAAAGTTATGTCAAGACCGATTTCAGCAAAAGCCATGCGTACAAATTCACGTACTTCAGTTGTAACTCCTGTTGCAATGACATAATCGTCTGGTGTATCCTGTTGTAAAATTAAGTACATAGCCCGTACATAATCTTTGGCATGACCCCAATCCCTTTTCGACGAAAGGTTTCCCAAATACAATTTTTTTTGCATACCCATAGCAATTCGAGCTGCAGCTCTCGTAATTTTTCGGGTTACAAAAGTTTCACCACGTAAAGGGGATTCATGATTAAATAAAATTCCATTGCTGGCGTGCATTTTGTATGCTTCACGATAATTGACGGTTATCCAATATGCATACATTTTGGCTACAGCATACGGAGATCGTGGATAAAATGATGTCGTTTCCTTTTGAGGTACTTCTTGCACCAAACCGTAAAGTTCGGAAGTTGAAGCCTGATAAATGCGTGTTTTCTGAATTAAATTAAGTAACCGAACTGCTTCCAGCAAACGCAATGTTCCAATTCCATCAGCATTAGCAGTATATTCAGGCGTATCGAAACTTACTTTCACATGACTCATTGCAGCCAAGTTATAAATTTCATCAGGTTGAGTTTCTTGAATTATCCGAGTGATATTCATAGAGTCAGTCATATCACCATAATGTAAAACCAAATTCCTATTATCAACATGCGGATCCTGGTACAGATGATCAATACGGTCAGTATTAAAAAGCGACGAACGACGTTTCAAACCATGAACAATATACCCTTTTTTTAATAATAACTCTGCTAAATATGCGCCATCTTGTCCTGTTACTCCTGTTATTAAAGCTACTTTTTTCATAAATATAATTTCAATATAATTTTTAAACACTATTTTTAATTCAAACACTTTTAATACAATTCAGAAGTTAAATATCACTATCATTTTCATAATAATGAGCATATCTTTCTGAAGCTTTTCTTTTACTTTTTGAAGTATATCCATAAGTATAACCAGATGAATAAGCATACTTGTAAGATTTATATTTAGAATAGTTATTTTTCTCAACTGTAACATCGTTTATTACCGTATATGTATTTGTAAGTTTGTCTGATTTTAATTGTATGCATAATCGTTTATAAAACTCTTTGTTCGTTTTTCCATTGCGAACGATAAAGATGTTGGCATCAGATAACGCAGCAAGTGAATAGGCATCAGTGACAATTCCAATTGGACTAGTATCCACAATTATATAATCGTATTTATTACGAAGTTCGGCAAACATCTCAATCAATCTGCCTGAACGAATCAATTCACCAGGATTAGGTGGTATTGTTCCGGCAGGCAAGATATCAAAATCAACCCCGGGAATTTTAATTATTATATCATCGAGTGTACATAGATTGATTAAATAATTACTTACTCCGTTTGTTTCTTTAATATTAAATAGTTTATTGACACTTGGTTTTCTAATATCCATATCAACTAACAAAGTTTTTTTACTTGCCATAGCATAAACACCAGCCAGATTTATACTGAAATAGGTTTTTCCGTCTCCCGACTCTGTGGAAGTAGTCATGACCATAATGTTAGTTTTACGTTGAACAATAAATTCGATTCGGGTTCTGATAACACGGAACATTTCAGTAAATGCCGATCGAGGATTTTTAGAGACCAACAGTGGTTCATTACTTAGGGTATGACGTACTGCACCAATTAATGGAAAAGTTGAATTTTTCTCTACATCTTTTGTAGATCTAACTGTATTGTTGAGTAATTCAATTATAATAACAATTATTGTTGGTATTAATATTCCAAAAAGTAAAAACATGAGGGTTGTTTTAGACTTTTTATCAGAATTTGTTATCGATATTATCCTCGCCTTGTCCAAAATATTATTATCGGGGGTATTGGATGCTTTTAAAATGTCAGACTCTGCACGTTTTTGTAGGAAGAATGTGAAATAATTATCATCCATTTTGTATTTTCGTTCTATTGAAATCATTTCTAGTTCTTTAGAGGGTAGTTCATCAATTTCTTTGTTCACTTTTGCATTTCTATCATTAAGATCTTTTTTCTCAATATTTAAAGAAGCACGCATACTTTTAACTACTTCTAAAACTGTATTTCTTGCTATTTCTATCTCTTTGGTATATTTTGCATAATACATGTTTTTCTCTGTAACATTGCTGCGTTGAGCATTCAAATTATTAATTTGTTGAACCATTGACATCAACAATGGTTCATTTAATCCTAAACTGGATGGAGCAATTACAGATCCATCTTCCAAATTTGTTTTTAGATATTTAGTCAAATAATCTAGGTATGTCTCGCGTAACCGTAGTTCAGATTGTTGTGTATCGAATTTAGTAGCTTTACCTAACAAATCACTTGTATGACTTGAAACATCTACAATTTTATTGCTTTGTCGAAAATGAGTCATTTCGCCTTCCGAAACTACTAAAGATTTAGATATTTCGCCCAATTGAGTATTTATAAATTTTATAGTTTTGTTGGCAGCATCATTCTTTCTTTCTAAATTTTCGGACAATGAAGTTTCGCATAATTTGTTAATGAAATCGATGTCACGATCTGGAGTTTCGCCCGTTAATGAAATTTGTAGAACCGACGATCCTTCTACAATAAACCCAAGATTGAGTCTGGATGAAAAATCAGAAACCAAAGATTCTCGAGAACGAAATTGAAAATACATCTCAGAATTACCCAAATTTCTGTTAAGATTATAAACGGTGATAAAAAACAAATTGTGTTGCAATGGTTGCCCATAGCGACCTATCACTTCAAGGTTATCGTATAATTTATTATTATCGGTTGTAATAGTATAGGTTCCATTGTTGCGTAATTTTATTTTGAATTGAATGTTGTAAGCCTCAGGAGCTATATAATCGGATTGAATAAAGATAGGTGATGATTTATAAAGATTTCGCATTTTAAAACCTTCCTTGGAAATATAATCCACTTTTAAAAAAGGTAAACTATCCACCACTTTACATACCAAATCGTACGAACCAAGCATAATAACCTGATTATTTACATTTCTATAACCAGCTTGAACTCCAAAACCTTGCATTAATGCAGAACCATTTCCACCTGAACGACTTTCTTCAATTATCACAGTTCCAGCAGTTTGATAATTTGGCAACCAAGATCTATTTTGTAAATAAGCAAAAGCCAATGATAATATGATAAAAATTACAAATAAATACCAACGGTGAAGAAAATAAAAGACCCACTCCATAATATCAAAACCCGATTCTTCATCATCCAAAAAAGGTTTGTCATATTTATTCTGTTCCATATTGAGTTGTTGTTTGTTTTTTTAATTTGAATTTTTTCTTCATCCGTTTCAATTTATAAAATGTTAATTTTTAGACAATTATGATATTTTTCTTTAATTACCATAATTCAAAACTGTAAACAATAATGATATTGAAAATGTGATAACTCCCAACATTGCCGGATAACTATTAACCATATAAAAACTTGAAAATTCTCGTCTAACATAAATAATATCATTGGGGTATATATAATAATATTTTGAATCGATAATACTTTTGGGACGTATATCAAATTCCAAAATCTCTGTTCCTTTATCTTTTTGACGAATTATGCGAATGTGTTTAAGATCATTCCCATTGGCTAAGTCACCCGATAAAGATAATGCTTGAAAAATAGTCATTTTCTCTCTATAAATAGACAAAATGCCAGAACCTGCATCACCAAAAATAGTGAAAGTTTTGTTAGCAAGACTGAGTTTTACAACTGCATCGGGGATTAATTCTTTGAAACGGTTTTCAATAACAGTTGCAGCCTCTTTGAAAGTAAGTCCTTGTACAGGAATATCCGAAATAAATGGTAAATCAATAGTTCCATCGGGATAAACACGATAGGAAGTTTGATATTGAGAACTTCCACTGCCCATATCAGGAGATATAAGTTTAGTAATAGTTGCATCGGAAGTGATTATCCGATATATAATTTCATCGTTCACCTGAATGCGATAATCAGTGTAATCGCTTTGTGGGTAAACAGGCAATGAGTGATTATTTTCCTGTAATAATCGTAGGTTTCGATGACTGTAACAAGATGAAAGAGTAAGCACAAACAAAAACAATACGAATATTTGAGTCTTATTTTTCATAATTAGTAATATTCCAATTATTGATAAAAATTTCAATTTAAAGTATTCTGAAAGTTTCCATTAAAAAAAACTTTTATAAATAATTATGCAAAGTGCATAAGTAGTAGTGAAAGTTGATGCAGCCGCCCAAAAACTTGAAACTCCGAAAAATTGTTGTTTCAATGGTTGTATAAAAATCACATCATTTGGTTCAAGGTAATAAAATTCGGACTGCATAATATCTATACTCCTCAAATCAAAGGTTTTTATTTTAGTCCCGGATTCAGTTTCGCGGAGAATACGAATTTTACTCCTATCGGCAAAAGTTCCCAAATCGCCTGTCATGGCTAATGCCTGGTAAATATTTACTTTCTCGCGTGGGAACTGAAATCGTCCCGATTTACCAGATCCAATAATACTGAACGACCGTCCAACCATTCGAACATCCACTGAATTTAACTTTAGAAGTGGTTGAATTGATTCCTCCAATTGATGCTTCGCCTCCCGAATTGTTTTACCCAAAACCTTAACATCGCCAATGATAGGTAATTGAACACAACCGTTGGGCTGAACCATATAAGTATACAAATCGAGATTGTCCAAGGAACTGCTACCTGACATCACTTGCATTTGCATTCCTTGACCTCCAGACACATTAAATATAGCATTCGTCTTATCATCAATTGAGTAAACTTGTATAAAAAGTTTGTCACCTTTTCTTAAACGATATTCTTGATAAGAAATTGAGTCTTTATATGCAGGTATAAAATTTTTTGCGGGTTGCATATAATTTGTCTGGTGCGTTGTAACGCAAGATGTAAATTGAAGGACCAAGATTAAGGCAAACAAAATTTTAATAAACTGACTACGCATCGAAGTGTTGTTTTTTTAAAAATTTGGAACAAAGATATACAAAATATACAAATTTGCTGCAATATGTCAAGAAAAAGGAGACTAAATAACGTTTTTTTCGTTTGAAAAGATACCAAAATTTGATATTATGAAATCATAAATCGAAAAGAATTTACGGGAAATTTTAAGTAAGATTTTAGTTCTTTAAAATATGAATACACTCCGAAAGGTATTTTTTGAATGCAAAGATGTAAAGTCACTAAGCCGCAAAGAAATAAAGGTTATTGTATTTCTGATCTTTACGAATTGGTTTCTTTGCGGACTTAACGTTCAAAAAATGGAATATTGACTTATTGGAATAGACTCAATATTTAAACATGAATACTGAAATCAATTATTCAATGATTGAATATTTAGTTAAACACTAAAATTCGAATAATCCAGAAAATTCTACTATTTTTGCTGAAATAATGGTTCAAAACATGAAAACAAAATATCAAATAACTTACATTTTATTAACTCTAATCTTATTTTCAACGTGTAATTCAGAAGAAAAACAACAGAAACAGGCTGATTTAAGATTGAAGTATATTGAACAACTGATAAACGATAATGCTTTTAATGCTGCAAAAATTGAAATTGACAGTATACATTTGCTATTTCCACGAATGGTGGATATACGTAGAGCTGCCGAAGCACTGAAAGACACGGTTATTCAACAAGAAAATGCTCGAACTCTTGCCTATTGTGATAGTATTTTGCCGGTTAAATTACAAGAAGCAGATGCAATTCAAAAAAACTTTCGATGGGAAAAGAATGCTAAATATCAACAAGTTGGAAGCTATATATACAAAACTCAACAAACTGAAAACAATTTTAATCGAACCTATTTGAAAGCTATTGTTGACGAAAATGCAAATTTATTTTTGGTTAGTAATTATTGTGGTGGACATATAGAACACAGTTCGTTGGAGGTTTCAGCTAATGATATATTTGCAAAAACAGATACCATTGACACATCAAATGCTTCAAATCACAGTTTTACAGATGAAGGAACCCGCTGGGAAAATGTAACTTTCAAAAACGAAACCGACAAAGGAGTTACTGCATTTATTGCCCAATTTGCTTCTGAAAAAATTAAGGTAACACTACATGGAAAAAAATCATATACTTACTATTTAGAAAATGCTGATAAAAAGGCAATTGCCGAAACATATCATTTGTGGGTTGTGAAAAAAGATGTTGCGCAACTTCAGAAAGAAATAAAAAAAGCAGCTTTAAAAATTGAAAGAATAGTAATGAGAAAAAAAATAAAGGCTAAAATTAAAAATTAGATATCTACATTTAAACTTTACCTTAAAGGAAGTCTAATAAATTTTGTTAATATTTCGAGCTTCTACAATCAAAACATATTAAGAAACGTTTAGAAAAAAAATAAACTAAAATATAAATTCAAAATGAAAAAAAATCTCCAACTAATTATGCTAAGCTTATTAATAAGCTCAACACTTATGGCACAACAATCTACTAATGTGCAAATTACAGAATTAAATGCTCAAAGTTTCAAACAAAAAGTTTGGAATTTCGACAAAGTCAAAAGCTTTACTCGAATTGGGAATCTTCCGATTATTTTGGATTTTCACGCCACATGGTGTCCTCCATGCAAAAAGTTGGCACCTCACCTTCAAGCAATTCAAAACAAGTATAAAGGAAAATTGATAATATATAAAATTGATGTAGATAAGGAGCCGGAATTAGCCAGACTTTTTAAAGTTGAAGCAATGCCTACAATAATTTTTATTGGAAACAAAACAAGTTATAAATCGGAACTTGGGTATAGGGAATATGCTGAATTTGAGACTTTAGTAAAAACAAATTTCTTCAAAAAATAGGTTGATTATATTTCCATCCTTTCGATGAATAGTTCCATAAGACGCGAAACTGCGTATTTTTCAATTTTGTCGAAAGACACTTTTATATAGTTATTCAATGTATCATTCTCGCTCGAAATTTTTATCGAAACAAATTGTGCCATTATCACCCGATGAGTCAAAATATGCTTCATCGGGTTTGATATTTTATATATTTCCACTTCGCTTATTGTATGAAATAATTGTTTGAAAATTTCATTTTCAGACAATTCAGGAAATCTAAGCAAATGATCCGATTCGATCAAAGGAAACTCGTATAGATGCTGCCATACATCATTTGAAGTCCGTTTTTGTAAAAATGTATAACCTTGATTTTCAATGAACAGGTAGTTAAAGAAACGATATTGTACTTTTGTTTTATTTGATTTGACAGGTAGTCTTGTCACTATATCCAACTCAAAAGCTTTACAAGAATTTTGTAAACAACAATTATTACAATCGGGCGAAACGGGTACGCATTGCAAAGCTCCAAATTCCATTAAAGCCTGATTGTGAAGTCCAGGTTCGGTTTTTGATAATAATTCTTGTGCTAAACGAGCAAACTCTTTTTTACCTGCAGTGGAATCAATAGGGGTTTCGATGCCAAAAAGTCTGGACAAAACACGGTAAACATTGCCATCTACTACAGCAAAAGGTTGATTGTAAGCAAAAGAACAGATAGCTGCAGTTGTATATTCGCCAACACCTGCCAATTTGAGAATTTGCTGATATTTGGATGGAAAAAAACCACCAAAATCATCCATTATTTGTTTGGAAGCTTTATGCAAATTACGTGCACGAGAATAATAACCCAATCCTTGCCAGTATTTCAACACTTCATCTTCGTCTGCTTGGGCAAGTATTTTCACTGATGGAAAACGTTCGATAAAACGCAGATAGTAACTCATCCCCTGATTCACCTTGGTTTGTTGAAGAATAATTTCTGAGATCCAAATTTTATAGGAATCAGTTATATTTCGCCATGGTAAATCACGTTTACTATCTATATACCAAGCAGTTAGTGTATTTGAAAAAAAGGTTGAATTAAGTAAAATATTCATTTTTAAATTGAAATTTGAATATAAGTAGATGTTTAGAGGTAATATTTTTTCTTCTGAATTTGGTATGTCAAAATTAAAACCAAATTAGTAAATAACAAAATTTACTTTACTAAACTTTAATTAAATTTCTTTGAAAATGTATTATCTGTAATGAAATAGGTAGAAAGAATTTATTATTGTTGTATTTATCAAAGTTGCGTTTATACTAAAGAAAGATATAACTTAGAGTCTCCTAAAGAGCCAATAATTGTACACAGAAAACGCAGAATTGACACATTATCAATTAATAATTTATGAGTATCGGGTGTTGTACCTAAAATTCATTTTTATAGCTAACACAAGCAA
>JACDZH010000470.1 GCA_013426815.1 Paludibacter sp. | reverse complement strand
ACAAAAGTGTTTAAAAATTTGTGTATATAATTGATATTTTTTATCTTAGCTAAAAATTTGATATTTATGAAACTATATAACGAATTGAAACTACGTTTTGACACACCTATTTGGGGTTTACATCCCGAATTAGCCCTTTTCGATATCCTTTTGGACAAAAACCCCCATTTCGTAAAATTAGTCAGCAATGACGTTCTTTTCGGACTGAAAGAAAGCAGCTTTGGTCGCAAGGATTCACCTACAGTGGAACAAGTGCTACGCGCAGCCATATACAAAGAAATTAAACGTCTCACATACAGAGAATTAGAAGTAGATATGTATGATTCGAAAATATGCTCCATGTTTTTGAGATTGGAAGATAATCAGGGTTATAGTTATTCTGTGATGCAAAAATACATATCTAAAATTAGCGAGAAATCTATCAAATCTATCATATTGGAAGTCAATAGGATTGCTATATCAGAAGGCATTGAAACTGTAGATAAAATAAGTACCGATACCACCAATATCGAGACCAATGTTCATTATCCGACCAACAATAGTTTAGTGCTTGATTGTATTGAAACAGCTACACGTTTATTGAAACGCATCAAGAAAGATAAAAAAGATGATAATGACCGATTGGATGAGCAACGCAAAGCAGCAAAGAAACTCAACTATGATATAAACAACAGCAAGAAGGAAAACTTACCAAGTTTGTTTGATCCCTATTTGGCAACTTTGAAGAGCCTTATTTTTGAATCATTCACTGCTGTAAGAAACAATACAACCCATATTAAGGCAAAACCTGAATTAAAAGATTTTTTACCACTGATGATAAAAGTGTACAGAAATGCCTATACGCTACAGATAGAAGGTGAAAAGGTTGCTAATTCCGATAAATTATTTTCAGTCCACCAAACTCATACTGACATACTTGTGAAAGGTCAGAGAGAAGTCGAATTTGGTCATAAGGTATTGATATCAAGGGGTTCAAGTTGCATGATATTAGACCATGATGTATTTGAAGGTAATCCAAGCGACAAAGGTTTACTTGTACCGAGTATTATAAGAATTGAAGCCAATTATGCTCGTATCCCTAAAAGTTCTTCCAACGATGGTGGCTTTTGCAGCCAGGAAAACCTTGAAAAATGCAAAGAATTGGGACTAACCAATATTGTATTTACCAAAGTAACCAAAAGTTTGCAAAATATTGCCAGTTCGCCTGAAATA
>JACDZH010000469.1 GCA_013426815.1 Paludibacter sp. | reverse complement strand
TAGGTGTATTCTGATTAAAGCTGCAATTGTGGAAAACGCCTTTTTACTTTCAGATAAAACACGAATTACATTGAGCAACAAGTGTGCAATTAGCGTACACCAAATTTGCGTTTTTATGCCGTTTTCCGTCTCTGAATAAAAATAATGTAGTTGAAAGTTTTGTTTCAACTTTTTAAACGTTAGTTCTATCGTCCAACGATATTTGTAGATCAAAGCAACTTCCTCTGCCGATATTTCCCAGTTATTGGTAATAAACTTGTATTTTCGACCCTGTTCATCCTTGTAGTAAACTAATCGTAAACAGAGTGTTTTCAGTTGCTTGTCTTTTTTGTACTCCAAATGGATGTGTTCAACCCGATACGCACCAAATTCTTTTTTCAAGAGATCATGTTCAAATAAAACCTCTTGAAGTTGTACTTTGGCATTCTCTTTCAGACGACAAACAAAGTTCACTGCGTCTTCTGTCCATTCGGCAAATTGAGTGTAGTAATTGTAAGCCTTGTCAAAAACCAGCATACTACCCTTGCCTGGGTTCAAATGTGCCAAAAATTTCTTGTCGTGCATTTTTGCTTCACTAATTTTAGCAAAAACTGCTGTATCTGCATGTACATCGGTCAGCATGTGTACTTTCAAGCCACCTTTTTTCTTGCCATCTCCTTTTGGGTTCCGACCTACACCTTTCATCACTTGAGAAAACAACGTTATAGTGGTGGAATCAAAGGCATAAAACTCATCAAAACTTATCTTCTCTTTTCGGCTGACCGACAAAAGTGGACGAAAATAGCTTATCAATACAAAATAATACAAACGGAAAAGTTCTTCGTCTCTATCACGCAAAGCATCGCCTGATGTGCTTTTGGAGGGTGAACAATCCATCCCCAGATAGTTTAGCTTGCCTGATAACGCCCGCATACCATCACATACTTCACCCATCGAATCGCAACGGGAGAATACACCGAAGAGCATTACCACGAGTTGATCCCACGAAAAAAAACTCTTGTAATAGCGGTCGCTTCCACATTGGTTTACTATCAAATCAAACTGTTCGCGTGGAAGCATTTTGATTATTTGTTTGAATATCGGCTGACCGACTAAATTTTTTGTTATATCTTTGCCCATATAGTATTTGTGTTTGTAGTAAAACAAAAGTACTATATCGGGGGAAGTTTTCTTTATGAGAACTTCCCTTTTTTCTGTTTTATTTGTCGGTCAGTAGTG
>JACDZH010000107.1 GCA_013426815.1 Paludibacter sp. | reverse complement strand
TGGCTCCTCTTTTTTCAATCTAATCAAAATTCTTTTACCGGACAACAGTGATTATATTTAGGTTATTACGTTTTCTATTATTCAAGAAAGTTGTTTAAGCTTATTTATTAATCAAACTCAACACATGATTTATTCCCTCCACTACCACTGGTGTAGCCATATTACCTGCAACACCCATTAATATTCCATTTATAGTTTGCAGTGCTGATGTAATTATATTTGTTTTGGGTACTGGTTTATCCAATTGAGTAATAATACGAGCTAACTCATTCAACACTTCTTCTTTCTCATCTTCAAATGATTCGGCAACCTCCTTTATTTGAGCAACTAACTTTTCAATCTCACCTTTTACCTCGTTACTAATCATTACTGAATTGTTTTGTCCTCCAATTATTGTTGACGCATTTGCATTTACTATTGAATGACTACCCAAGTTTACTACGCCAGCATTAATAGTTTGATTTGCAATTTTTTCAACAACCTTTTTCTCACTCATAACATCGAAATTGATTTCGTTTTTGAATTCTTTATCCAACTCAAGAAAAAACTGTAATAACTTATTCTTTACAGTGTATAGAATATTCATCATTGCACTTCTTTGGATTTCTTGCCAAGCATCTTGAATTGTATTTCCATAAGATAATACTTTCTGTATCTCTGAATATGCCACCGCAGGTAAATGTCTTTTAAATGCTCCTTCGTTAGAAGTGTTTTCTAATAGTGCTTCTATTTCTGGTATAGAATCATTTAGCTTAACATGAGAAAGCCACTCTCTGACGAAATTGTCTGTTATATGCTCAATTGGGATATGAGCATTTTGCCACATTCCACCATATGTTGCTACATTTGCATATACGGTTGCACTAGTATTTCTATAAGCAGGAACGTTTTCAGCATTATCATATCCAGAATTTTCATTTTTAAACCACTCTGTAAACTGTTCATTATCTAAGAAAAATGAAATAGCTTGTACTTTTAGGAATATAGTTGAAAGTGGTTGATTTTCAATCAAATCACTAATAACACTTTCAATCATTGATTTTACATCTAATTGTAACATTGTTCTATAATTTTGATATTTTTATTCTGCGAATTATTTAATCCTGTACATTCAGATTCAACCTCTTCTTCCCAGTCAACAACACCTGCATCAACCCCTTCTTTTGCTCTTTTAGCTTATCCAGTTTGATGCGTACCACCTGCACTTCGTTGGCAGCTGCTTGCAGTACTTGGGCAATGGCGGTTTGCTCTTCGAGAGTTGGATATGGAATTTTTACAATACAGAAATCATCATAGCTAACTTGTTTACCATCACGGATGCCAATAACAGCAGTCGCTAATCTTCCGATAAACTCATACGATTTGTAATAATGTTTATAAAATTCATCGTTAATTGCCTTTTTAGGTTTCAGTACTATATATGCCGGACTCACAATTCCTCTGTAATATGAATATTCTAATCCTCCTTGAAAAGAACGAAGACTTATTACAAAATCTCCCGGCTCAACTAACTTGTAACCAGCTGTTGTTCCTTCGGGCATTGTTACTCTACCTTCTAGCATTGACCTTGGAATAATTCCTCTATCTTGAGTTGCAGAAAGTAATTCTTCGTTTTCAAACCCTTTGATTGTGATACTTTTAAATACTTCACCAGCACCAACTTTCTTCCACTCCCCACCAAAACCCTTCAACCGCCTTTTTCCACTCAACAATTCCTGCATCAGCCATTTATTGCGCAGCTACACTTGCTCTATGGTGGCTTGTATATTGCCTATGGCTTTATCCCAGGCACTAAGCACTTCGGCTATGCGGATTTGCTCGGGAAGAGGAGGAACGGAAATATGATAGTTGTCAAAGTCAGTTTTTGAAACCTCTAAAAAGGTACTTCCATTGGCAATTCGCTTCAAACCATTTTCTTCATTTAATATTTTATAATAAAGAAATTCTGTATTAATATTAGTCGGTATTATATTTTTAAATCCCTGATTTGTAGACATTGGTCTTTTGTTGATTACAGCCTTGCCTATCGTTGCTCTTGTACATACAATAACTGAATTCTCTGGTAAAATCCTAGCCGAGGAGTTCTTTAACCCTAATTCAGTGATTTTTGTATTTGTGTATTCTATGTATTTCGAGCCATTTAAAGATGTAATATCAGTTGGCGTACACCAATTTATATCACCATTCCAAAAGTCCTCATTTTTTGTATCAGGCGTACCTCCAGACGAAACATCTCCTATACTTTTAATCATCTTCAGCTCCCAATCACTTGGAATTTTCCCCAATGGCGAATCTTTATATGTTTTGTTGTTACTCATTTAAAGTGTTATTGTTTTATTTGAATTAAATTGTTGGTATTCACCCAGACTTACATATCCCAATTGATTGCAAAGTAGTCGTGTTTTCCCTATTTCAAAATCCGGCGTATTGCTGTGCGAATGTCCGTATATCCAGCAATCGGGTGCAGTAGCTTCTATCAGGTCGAACTGCTCCACCGCAAAGGCTTCATTCAGTATACTGCCTTTGTATTGTTCGGGATAATTCATCAGTGTTGGCACATGGTGTGTGGCTACCACTTTCTTTAAGTCGGATTTTGCATTCAGTTCTTTTTCCAAAAATGCAATGCTGTCAACATGAAGCTCATTGTATCGCTGTGCTGTAAATCGGAATTTGCCGTTTTTTATTACATGAAAATCACTCATACTGCGTTCAATCTGCCATTCGTAAGCCGGACTAATTTTACTCCAAAGTGTTGAGAAAATCAGCTTTATATCGTCCTGCATCACCGAAGTATTATTCACCAGAAAAACATTGTTTCTTATTTTCTCGTTCAGCACACCGCATTTGGTACCCAAATCAAAACCATAATACTCATGATTTCCCGGGATCCAATAGGTGGCAGCAAAGTTATCGGACACATAACTAAAAAAGTCCTTGTGCTTATCCATCGCCGCAAACGGCACAATATCACCCGTCAACACCAACACATCCCCTACGGGTTGCAATGGGTTAGTTTTCAGAAATTCCTTGTTTTCGCGGAATTCCAAATGCAGGTCGGAAGCGTATTGTATTATCATTTGTTTGTTTTTTAAGCCCCTTTAGGGGTTTGGGGTAATTCTAATTCTTCCAAATACTTCTTCATTTCTTCCTGAACTGCCTTCAACTCATCTTCCAGCTTATTAATCTCAACTTGCACAGCTGCAATATCCACTTCGGCTTCTTCCTCAAAAGTATCTACATAGCGTGGTATATTCAGGTTAAAATCATTTTCCTGTATTTCTTCAAAAGTGGCTACATAGCTGAATTTGTCTTCGGTAACTCCTGCCGGAAGGTTTCCTTCGTTGAAGTTGCGGTAGGTTTCTACAATATGATTGATATGGCTTGCATTCAGCTTGTTCTGGTTCTTTGCCGAATCGTACTGCTTGCTGGCATCAATAAACAGCACGTTGGTATTATCTACCTTTCCTTTATTGAAAATCAGAATGGCAGCCGGAATACCTGTCCCGAAAAACAGGTTGGCAGGCAATCCAATAACTGCTTCCAGTATATTTTCTTCGATGGTTTTCTGTCGGATTTTACCTTCCGAACTTCCACGAAACAATACACCGTGAGGAACCACCACCCCCACCTTGCCGCGTCCTTCGTAGGTCGTTTCTATCATGTGGCTGATAAATGCCCAATCGCCTTTGCTCTTGGGTGGTGTTCCCCGCCAAAAGCGGTTGTATTGGTCGGTCTCAGGGTCCCAGCTAATAGTAGTTTTTCCTTCTTCTTTATCTTCCACCTTTCCCCACTTATCAAGCGAGAACGGTGGGTTAGCCACCACGGTATCAAACTTCATCAGCGCATCACTTTCTTTCAGTTTCGGGTTACGTATCGTATCTCCCCAGCGAATGGTGGCATTATAAAACCCATGCAAAAACATATTCATCACCGCCAGCGCCCAGGTACTTCCGTTGGCTTCCTGTCCATACAGCGAGAAATTATCCGAACCCACCTCTTCACCTGCTTTTATCAGCAACGAAGCTGAACCGCAGGTAGGGTCACAAATGCGTGAGCCGGGTCTTGATTTAGTCAGTTTGGCTATCAGGGTCGAAACTTCTTTAGGCGTGAAGAACTCACCCGCCTTTTTGCCCGCATCACTGGCAAAGTTTTCAATCAGAAACATATACGCTCCACCTATAATATCTGTACCTTCCAAATGCGATGGACGCAAATCAAGTTTATCGCTATTAAAATCGAGCAACAAATTTTTCAATCGTACATTCTTATCTTTGGTATCGCCCAACACCGAACTATTGAAGTTGATATTCTGGAAAATACCAGCCCCATCTTCGCTGTACAACTTATCGCGGTTGGCTTCTACCAAATCTTCCAGCGCCACATCAATAATTTCGCCGATATTCAATTCGTTGCGGTGTTCAAAAAGGTACTTAAAATGACTGTTAGTCGGCACCACAAAACGTTCGTACTGCATGGCACGTTTGGCACGCTCACCGTCGCCATTGTATTTGGTCAAATAGGTATCGAATTTATCATCTTGTACATCGCTGAGGTATTTCACAAAAAGCATAGTCAGCACATAATCCTTATATACGCTGGGGTCTATGCTTCCACGAAAGGTGTCGCACGCTTTCCACACTTCTTTATTAATGTCTTCCTGAGTAATTTTCATTTTAGTTATGAGTTATAAATTATGAATTATGAGTTTTTTTCTTTGTAGTTATTATTGCACTTCGTAACATTTTTAAGAGTTCTGTAGCATCGCAATTTATGGAGTCGAACTCTTTTTGATCTAAAAAATCTGATTGAAAAAGCAATTCCAACCAATATAAGCTTTCAACACATTCCTTTTGCGAAATGGATAATTTATGGACGAAATCCGCCTAGCTTTGTGCATTTTGAGCCTCTCTGATATTTGCCCCTATTGAAGTTCCTGAACGAAGCAGTTGTTTGCTTAAAACATATTCTTTCTTATCTTCAGTCAAATATCTATATAGTTTAACAATCCTCAATGCAAACTTAAATGACTTATCTTTCAATGGTTGCTGTTTTTCACTCATTACTTATAATTTATCATTTATAACTTGTATTATTTGTTGTTGTATTTGTTTGTCACGGAGACTTTCTATTTTCTGTCGCAAAGCTATTTCTTTGTTTCTGAGTTTAGATATATTCAAAATCAATTGTTGTTTTTGAATTGAGGGTATTGAAATTTCCAGCTCCTCCAGCACTCCTTTGGATATCGAAGCAATCGAACTTCCCATTGCCTGACCCTTTAAATAGACCTGAGCAGCAGTATGATTCATTAGCCACACCAGAAATTCGGGTAATATACTGTACTGAAACTCGTCTTCCAATCGGATTAAAAAAAAGGAAGTGGAAGCCACAGCCGGTTCTTCAAGATTATAAAAAGCTGCAAAATTTTTTGTTCCCTTAGCAGCAAAAAGCACATCGCCATGCCTGAGTAAGTGTCTTTCAGAAATGGCATCTGACATCAAATCGGGATGAAGCTCAGCACTTATCTGTCCGGCCTCATCAAAGTGCTTGGCTTGCAGATAAATAACTTCACCATCAGGAACCGGCTTGGCAAAAACCCCTGTTTGTATACTTGCAATATGTTTTAATGTTGTTCTCAAAATTTATTTCTTTGTAATCACGCTACAAAAGTAATACAAATATTTGAGACTACCAAAAAAATTGAATTTATTTTTAAGTAACAACTCTACAAAAATGAATATATATGTATTGATTTACAATTTTTAATCATCTGATGAATTTATAATACAAAGATATTCATTGTTTTATATTTAATCTTGTATCATTAAATTCGTTTGTGTGAGTGTAAAATAGGGAAGTTTTTATACATAAACTATTGAATAAAAATATTAACAAATTATACAAAAAAATATAGCCCTGAATTTCAGGGCTATAATAATTAAATTTGCATGTTTCTGAGAATATACCTACTTCCCGATACAGAATTTCCCGAAAATATTCCCTAATATCTCATCGTTTGATATAGAACCAGTTATCTCACCAAGGTAATGCATACACTCCCGAATATCTTGCGATAGAAAATCACCCGAAATGCCTGAATCCAAACCATCAATTACCCTACAAATAGCAATGTGTGCATTTTGTAGTGCTTCGTAATGGCGGATATTGCTTACGATTACATCATCCGAATTTATTTGTGGAATTTGAGCAGCAGCAATCAAAGCATTTTTAAGACCATCGGTATTGATACGATCTCGTGCCGATATATAGATCCGTTCACCTTCAAATTGTTCAAAAAGTTGATTCAGTATATCCCGTTCCTCTTCAGCTATTTTATCAATTTTGTTAAAGACTAAAATAACTTTTTTCCCAATAGCTTTTTTTGCAATACGGTCGGTAAGCCATTCAATATGTTCAGTCAGTTCAGTACAATCTACTATCCAAAGCACTATGGCAGCCAGTTCAATTTTTTGATAGGTTCGCTCAATTCCCATGCTTTCGATTTTATCTTTCGTGTCGCGAATGCCGGCAGTGTCAATAAATCGGAAAGTAATACCATTTATATTTACTGCATCTTCAATACTATCCCGGGTCGTACCATGAATATCCGAAACAATAGCTTTTTCTTCATTTAAAAGTACATTCAATAAGGTTGATTTGCCAACATTGGTTTCGCCCACCAATGCAACTGGTATTCCATTTTTCAGTGCATTTCCAACCCTAAATGAGTCGGATAATTTCATAATCAATTGTTCAATAGCAATTGCTAGGGATTTAAGTTGTATTCGGTTGGCAAATTCAACATCTTCTTCATTAAAATCAAGTTCTAATTCAATCAGCGAAACAAAATTAAGTAATTGTGTTCGAAGTTTCATCAACTCGCTCGAAAAACCTCCCCGCATTTGATGCATGGCCATCCGGTGTGAAGCTGCGGAACTTGAAGCAATCAAATCTGCTACAGCTTCTGCTTGCGATAAATCTATTTTTCCATTCATAAAGGCACGTTGGGTAAATTCGCCGGGTTGTGCCAGTATGCAACCATTTTCGATTAATAATTGCAAAATTGTTTGTTGAACATACACCGAACCATGGCACGAAATTTCTACAACATCTTCGCCTGTAAACGAATGGGGGGAACGAAAAACTGTAGCCAAAACTTCGTCAATTATTTCACCTGTTTTGTTCACCATGTTACCATAACTTACTATTTTGGCAAACTGTTTGTACAAACTGATTTTTTCATTTTTAGCTTTAAAAATGGCATCGCAGTTTTTTACGGCATTTTTACCCGATACCCTTATTACAGCAATTCCACCCACGCCAGGTGAAGTTGAAATAGCAGCAATGGTGGTGGTTGTGGTCATTTTATTTTATTTATTAACGAAATTTTTTGGGTACAATTCATTTTCACTAGAGTATTTATTCGAAATAATTTTAGCAGGAATTCCTCCCACTGTAACATCATCGGGGATATTACTGTTTACCACAGAATTAGCACCTATGGCTACATTATTTACTACCGTAATATTTCCAAAAAGTTTTGCTCCTGGACCGATATATACATTGTTACCAATAGTTGGTGCACCATTGTATTCTCCAATAGATGTTGATGGATGTATACGACAGTTTTCACCGATATTGGCCAGCGGACTTACGATTAGGGTACCATAATGTACAATACAAAGCCCTGCTCCAAAAGTGTTTTTGGGAATTGAAAACCCCAGACGAATGGCCAAACGATGGTTAATAATTTCAAGAATAAAAAGCTGAACCCTGCAAAAGTAATTATTTCGACAGACATTATGTAAGTATTCAATCTTGCGCAATCTACGTTGAAACCTCACAATATCCATCCACCAATAATTATAAAACGACAATTTTACAAGCTGATAAGCTTTTAAATCTCGCTCTAAATAATAGTGATAGCTGGCTTTATCTGTTATCATTGAATAGACCCCTAACCCCTGAAGGGGAATTAAGTTAATATCGATTTTTTTTTCTAACAATAGTTTAAGTAGAATAAACTTGCCTCATTCCCCTTTAGGGGTCATATTCTATCCAATACTGTTTTTACAAGATTCTCAATGTAAGGCTTATAATCAGTAATGGCAGCTTCGACTCGGCGGTTGGCAATTATGCAACAAACGGTCATGGCTTTGTGTCCCATCAGTTTTGACAGACCGGCAATGGCTGAACCTTCCATTTCGTAGTTGGTGATTTTATACTTTCCATACACAAAACTTTCAATTTTGTTATTAATTTGCATATCAGCCAGATTGATTCGCAACACTCTGCCCTGTGGCCCGTAAAATCCATTAGCAGAGATAGTTACTCCACGTAACATATCGTCATCTCCAATGCGATTAACCAATTCTTTATCTGCATCAACAACATAGGGTGCAGCAAGTTGCTTATTCCAGTTTAGGTGTTTTTTCATTGCTTCTTCAAACTCCAAATCACTCACTGTGTCACGTCCGGCATAGAAATTCAACATACCATCAAATCCAATTGATTTTTCGGAAATCAGGAAACTGCCAAGCGGAATTTCAGGTTGCATACCACCTGAAGTGCCAATTCGTATAATCGTTAATTGACGAAATTCAATCTTTTCGGTACGCGTATCTAAATCAATATTAGACAATGCGTCCAATTCGTTCATCACAATATCAATATTGTCTGTTCCAATTCCTGTTGAAATCACCGAAATTCGTTTACCTTTGTAAGTTCCTGTTATTGTGTTGAATTCGCGGCTCGACACGGAGCATTCCTGTGTGTCGAAATAAGTTGCAACAAGCGCAACACGATCGGGGTCGCCAACCAAAATAACGTTATCTGCTAATTGTTCAGGCTTTAAATGTAAATGGAAAATACTACCATCGCTATTTATAATTAATTCGGATGGTGGGAAATGTTTCATAATCATTGATGCATTAAAGTATAATATCCCTAATAAAGGGAAAGACCGCAAATATACACTTTTTTAATGCATCACGCAATATTATAGAGTGAAAAACAGATTCAATGCTAATGGAATCATTGAAATAAAAATTTATAAATAATAAGACATTTTAAATAGCAGAAAATGAGTAATTTATAAATAGATTGAGGTATATTTAAAAAAACAATAGCCGAAACAATGCGCTTCGGCTATTTTTGAAGTTAAATTTTAATATAATAATCGTTGAAAAATTTGAGTTTTTCTAGATTAATAACGATAATCTTTAAGTTGCTCCTGAAGACGTTTACGAGCTAAAAAAATCCGACTTTTTACAGTGCCAATGGGTAAACTCATTGTCTGGGCAATTTCCTCATACTTAAAACCTTGAATATGCATAGAGAATGGAACCCGATATTCATCGGCAAATGCTGCAATACTATTGGTTATTTCGCCAATGGCATAGGAACCTTCCGGGCTGTCGAAGCCTGAATTTTGGGGTAAATTGAGGTGATGTAAATCTTCAGTTTTATCAACAACAGTTTGGTTACGAACAATTTTTCTATAATTGTTAATGAATATATTCTTCATTATGGTAAGTACCCAGCCTTTAAAATTGACGTTATCAACAAACTTTTCCTGATTATCCAATACCTTAAGTGTTGTGTCTTGTAATAAATCTTCAGCATCGTCGCGGTTTAAGGTCAGAGAAAATGCGAAATTTCGCATATTGCTTTGTAATGCAATTAAATCATTTTCAAATTGAACGTTTTTCATACTGCTATTCTTTTTGTGTGAATAATTAATACCAAGTTTTTCAGCACATTGGTGGTTTTTTCATCTAAAACGAATTCTTTTTTTTTAAAAATACTTTCTGAAATAGAAAAAAGTAAATGATTGTCAGTTGTCTATACTGAAGAATAAAAAACAAAGATCTCTTTCTAAAATACTAGTTCTAGATTTCGATACAAATGTAATATATATTTTTAAATTGAATGCAAAGTTAAGTGATAAATTTTAATAAAATAATTATAGTTTATATTAATTATTAAATTGTAACAATTACAAATTAAAAAATGAATATTATAAATTTAAGATTATGGAATTTTTAATTAAGAAGTCAAAAAACAGGAAATTATCAAGCCACAATTATATTCTAAATTAGATGTTTTTCTGCACAATAGGATGACCTCACCAATGGCGCACTTTCCACCTGACGAAATCCCCTTTTTAGCCCAATTTGTTTATATTCTTCAAATTTTTCGGGGGTAATATATTCACTTACAGCAATATTTTGCCTTGATGGTTGCATATATTGTCCAATTGTAATAATTGAACAACCCGCTGATAAAGCGTCGTCCATTAAAGTAAGAATTTCATCTTCAGTTTCGCCCAATCCAAGCATAATGCCGGTTTTTGCAACAACATGCTGCGATGAGATATATGCCAGAACGCTCATACTGGTGTCATATTTAGCTTTTGTGCGAATTGTAGGCGTAAGCCGACGCACCGTTTCCAAATTGTGAGAAATAATATTTGGTTTTTCAGCAATAATTTGATCAATCAACTTTGTATTTCCATCAAAATCTGGGATCAGTACTTCCAGTGTGGTTGTAGGGTTTATTTTTTTGATAGCTTTGATAGTATTTGCCCAATATGCAGCTCCACTATCTTGCAAATCGTCGCGGTCAACCGAAGTAATCACAGCGTGTTGTAACTTCATTAAACGAATTGATTCAGCCACTTGCAAAGGTTCATTGGAATCGGGTGGGAGAGGACGACCTGTAATGGTGTTACAAAACTTACAGGAACGTGTGCAAATTTCGCCTAAAATCATAAAAGTGGCTGTTCCTTTATTCCAACACTCATACATATTAGGACAGCGACCGCTGGTGCAAATGGTGTGTAAACCGTGTTCCTTTACTATTTTATTTACTTGTACAAATTGAGTGTTGCTTTGTAATTTGGTTTTTAACCATTCGGGTTTGCGCAGGTAAGTCATCAGATAAAATGTGGGTTAATTTGAACAGCAAAGGTAGCGATAAGTATGTATTTTCGATGTCAATTTCATTTATTAATGATGAATAAAGCTTTAAAAATATGTTTTTTAGGTTTTTTATCATTGTTGTCCGCTAAAAGCGGTATTTAAAAATTTATTGTTGTTATAAGG
>JACDZH010000468.1 GCA_013426815.1 Paludibacter sp. | reverse complement strand
GTTTTAGAAATTAAGAATTGAAAACATTTCTCTCAAAGCGGGTGCAAAAGTAGTCAGTTATTATTTACTAACCAAACATTTCTTTATATTTTTTCTGATCGCAAATATATATTTTGCTAATAATCTCAAAGCAAAGATATTATCAATTAAATATAGTCTCCTTTAAGACAAAATTCACTTTAATAAATGAAGAAAACACCATAAAATTTCCATAGAATCTATTTAATCATTAACAGAATAACAAGTAACAAGGCTTATGAAGCCATCAAAAAAATTGAAACCTTCATAAATAAAATGACAATTAATACATGTTTTGCAAAAAAAAGTAATAAACAATCTTGTAATTTTAACAAAATAAACAAAGAAAAATCATCTTTATGAATGGTAAAAATTAAGAAAATATTAATGCTAAAAATATAAGAATTGGCTTGATTATTGAAGTTACAATGCATGTTTATACTTACTTTTCAACTGAAAACCAATGAAGAAAATCATTCTATTTACTGTTCTTGTATGTACAGTAGAGATCTTCGGGCAAGAGAAAGCAGATACTCTTAGACTTCAAAGAAATTACAGTAATTCTATATTAGAAGATATTGAACCGATATTCTCAAATGAAATTCAACCTCAATTTCTACAGAGCCTTCGTTTCGCAGAATACTCTCAGCCGATTCTTGAATTCCCATCGCATTATACAATTAATTTACCACGGATGAATTATGCACCAAAACTCAATATACTTCCAACAAACAATTTGAGTATGTATTATCTGCTAAACAGGCGCACTTGGATAAATACGTTACATATATCAAATAAATTATGTTGGATTAGGAGGTTTGACGGTTTCAAATGCCGCTTATAATAGGAAAATTGGCAACATAATGGTACTAAGTGGTGGCATCTATGTTGCAAAATATAATTTCTACAACAATTTTTACAATTCCACAGGATTGAATGGAAATGTTAAACTGTATGTGAATGAACGCATTAGTATTAATATGCATGGTCAATACTCCATTACCGATAATAATCGTACAATTCCATTGGTTTCATCAATATATCCTCAAAGTTTTTATGGCGGCTCATATGAATTTAAAATTACTGAAAAATGGGGAATTATTTCGGGTGCCGATAGGGAATTTGATTTCATGCAACGTAAATGGGTAACTCGGCCTTTTTCCTGTTTTCCGCATTGGGACACCCTATAAAATTTTGACAATATTATA
>JACDZH010000106.1 GCA_013426815.1 Paludibacter sp. | reverse complement strand
TTTTTATAAAATCGAGCAAAAAATATAGGACTTTATAAACACACTCTAATTATTTGCTATGACAGATAAAAGAGGTTTGCAAATATAAGCAAATAGCACATATAAGTCATTACGTTTTAAAAAAATAATACCACACAATGATTAGTTAAGTGGCGCATTTTTTTATTGGAAATTAAAACATTATTTGTGTAATATATCAGATTTCGGATTAATTTGGAACCCAATTAATAGATATTCCGGTAAATCCGGTAACATTTGCGGGAGTCATTGATACTGCAGTAGCTCCTTTAGTAAAGGTGTATTGATAGTATTTGAGTATACCATCACTCATTTCCAGGCATACAATATAATCACCATTAGCAACAACTACATTGTTTACATCGGTTGCATTCCATGTACAAGTACATGCTAAATAATTCGTTTTTGTTGCACCGGTAATTGCATTAGTAGCGTTTTTTCCAGTATTTGAACTCCAATTTGTTAAATCATTTTTTCGTGAAGCTGCATACACCAATAATGTCTTTACAAATACGCCGGCACTGGTTTTTACCCATGCAGCTGAAATATTTGCCGGTTTGTATTTTCCATTTGCTGTACTTGTAGTAAACGAAACTGTTAATGTTCCTGTATTATTTGCAGGAGTAGCAGTTGTTGTAAACGTTACTTCGTTTCCATAAGAAATTCCAACCGAATTTATTGCAAAAGCCCGTGCATAATAAGTTGTTCCAACAAGTAAAGAACCTAAACTGCAGGAAAAACTACCTGTTCCTATTCCGTTTGGAATATTACTATTATTGATTGTTGGCAAAGTTGTTGTACCCCAACATATACCTCGTTGAGTTACCGAGGCACCGCCATCGGCAGTTATATTTCCACCAACTGTGGCAGTAGTCGTAGTAATAGCAGTTGCAGCCGTAGTAGTAATAGTTGCAAATGATATCGAACTTGGTATAAATGTGATTTCATTTCCATATACCGTTCCAAGTAAATTAGTAGCATAAGCCCTTGCATGATAAGTAGTTCCTGTTACAAGCGAACTTGCAACGCAAGTAAAACTACCGGTTCCTGTTCCGCTGGACATTTTAATATTCGAGGTTGTTGGAGCTGCCGAAGTACTCAAGCAAACACCTCTTTCGGTCACTATTGAACCGCCATCCGCAGTAACATTACCGCCCAAAGTTGCACCATTTGCCGTAATACTAATTGCTTCAGCTGTTGTAATTGTAGGTAATGATGGTTGGTTGGTACTAAACGTTACTTCGTTTCCATATACAGTACCAACCGAATTTGTTGCAAAAGCACGTGCATAATAAGTTGTTCCAATTTGTAAAGAATTTAAACCGCATGTAAAACTACCTGTTCCTGTTCCGTTCGTAATTTTGTTGTTTGATGTAGTTGGAGTATTGGAGGTATTCCAGCAAACACCACGTTCAGTAACTGCTGATCCACCATCATAAGTAATAGTGCCACCCACAGTGGCTATAGTTTGTGATATATTGGTGGTAGCAGTAGTTGTAAGTGTAGCAAGTGAAGGTACTCCTGTTGAAAATACAATCTGGTTACCATAAGATGTACCGGCACTATTTATAGCATAAGCCCTTACATAATATGTTCTGTTTGTAACAAGTCCGGCGATGGTATGTGAAAAAACACCTATTCCACCCGAATTGGTGATTTTATTATCACTAATCAATGGATATTGCGTTGTACTCCAACAAATACCACGTTCGGTAACCGATGCACCACCATCCCACACAACTTCACCACCTGTTGTTGCTGCAGTAGCATTAATATTATTTGCATCTGTGGTTGTTACCAAAGCTACACTTGAGTTGTTACATCCTGGAAATATAAGTAATGTACATCCAATTATTAAAGAGAAAATATTTCTCCAGATCTTCTTCATTATCCTAATAAATTTTGATTTTTAATTAGAGTGGGAATATTCAATAAACCAATGTTTAATTTGAATTATCATAGAGAACAACATATTTAAAACGTAAAAATGTGTTTGGAATTATTATACAAAAATAAATTTGAAACTAATTAACATTTATTGTGTTTGTTCTTTGCTAAATAAAATAATGTATTTCAAGATGATCATCATTTTACAATAAAAGTTGTAAAAAAATAATACAGAGATTAATTCTATAAAAACAGATTAATTAAATATCCGTATTACATCAGATAAAACTACACTTTAGTTCAATGAATTTCTATCAAAAACAACGTTATTTGATGCAACAGGAAGAGTGATAATTATCTCCAATAATACTTCTAATATTGATATTACAACATTCTCAAAAGGACTTTATATCATTAAAGTAAAGGATATGTGGAATATTATCCCTACAAACAAATTATTAATACAATAACTTTTATGATATGAACTAAAAAACTTTTAGGCTTGCTATTCCTCACTTTTGAGGTTGATAATGCACAAACGCAACACGATTCTTTTTTGGATATAAGTGTATTTATGGGCGAAGATATTAAAACCTTTGTAAACACACCCACAACTATTTACATAAATGCCTTTTCGGTGAATGGAAATAAAAAAAACCTTTTACAAATTACGCTATTTGCCGGTTTTAAGTTGTATCGTAATTTTATCTCCGATATTTAATTTACTACCAGTTTTATTATTCCATTCTTTTATTTCATTCACAGTACAATTATACTTATGTGCCAGAGAATAATACGATTCTCCTGCTTTTACCTTGTGATGAATGGTTTCCGACTTTGGTTCTGTACTGTTTTTTTTTATATTGTTTGTTTCTGTTGTCGATTGACTAATCACTAAACTTTGTCCGTAATGTATATTGCTACTTTCCAAATTGTTATATTTCATTAGATCATCAACAGAAACGTTGTATTTTTTTGAAATGCTGAAAAGTGTCTCACCTTTGGTTACTTTATGCATTTTGGATTTAGTAATGTCTTCGGTTTTAGAAATTTCACTTTTACTGATCAATTCAGTTGGTTGGCTAAGTTTTAATTCCTGACCGGTTTGAATATTCCCTTTTTCCAGCTTATTTATTTTCTTGAGTTCGTCAATTGAGACATTATATTTTTTTGAAATAGTGTACAATGATTCACCTTTCATTACCTTATGAACATCAGTTTTAGCAATGTCTCCGGTTTTAGTTGTTTCCCTGTTATCAGCCGATACTGTTGGTTGGGATATTTTTATATCTTGACCTGTTTGAATTCGACCGGTTTTAAGGTTATTGAATTTTTTAAGGTCATCAATAGACACATTGTATATTTTTGCAATACTGAAAAGTGATTCTCCTTTTTTAACTGTATGTGAATTTAAAATTGGAATAATAATGGGATTTTCAATTTTTTCTGTTACCGATTTGCTTGTTTTAGATATCACTTCTGAAGTTTTAATAGCACTTTCATTTTTTGGTTCATGTAATAAAATTGATTCTTGGGTTTTTAATTTGAGTTTTTGATTACAAATTATTTTATTGTTTTTTAAATTGTTTGTTTTTTTGAGCTCAGCCACCGAAATTCCATAAATTAATGCAATAGATATTAGTGTTTCGCCCGATTTTACCGAGTGATATTCTGTTTGTATCGTTTTTTGTGTTTGTGTCATTGAATTTGATAAAGGAGTTGGAAAATCTTTCTCTGAACTCTTTTCTTGGGTTATGGCACCATTAGCATAAGCAGTCATTTTTGTTATGAAACTAATTACTCGGTTCGCTTTAACAAATCGGTTGGTATAATACTGCTCTTTTGAATTGGAAATTATAACGCCGCCACGTATAGCAGCGTGTATAAAATCAAATTCACCGTTTTCTTTTGCTGCAACTACAATTCCAACGTGTCCCACACGACTTTTACGTCTGTTTCCAGAAAAATAAACTAAATCGCCACTTTTAATTTGACTGCGTTTTACGGTATCAAATTGCTCTGCCTGTTTTGCAGATGAATGGTGTAAATTATATCCAAAATTTCTGTAAACAAATGAAGTAAATCCTGAACAATCAAATGAATCGGCGCCAGAAGAACCGTATTGATAAGGTGTTTTTAAAAACATTTTCCCAAAATTAACAATGGAATCGGTTATAGAAACTCCATTTGCAAAACTATAATTTGATTTGGTTGAATCGGACACTGATTTAAAGGGCGAAAGCACTTGAGCAATAGAGGAAAAAATTGAAAAAAATATCGCAAAAAGTACTGATATTTGTTTTTGGAAGGACATAGATTGATTGTATCTGTAATTAACTTCTTGCAAAGTTATGATTTTTGGTCAATTATCCTGAACCTGTTTTTTCTTTTTAATAAAAAATGAGATTCTTTTCAATTAAAAGCAAAAATGTCGATTTTATCACTAAAATGACAGTTGGACTTCCTTTTCTGTTACTCCTAATTCAGCTTTTACTCCCAATAACAAAGGTAAATTGTAATCAACATGTCCGGCTGGAAAATTGAAACAAACAGGATAATTATATTCTTTTACAGCAGCTAAAATTATTTCGCGGATACTTTGCATCATTAAAGCATCTTCTTCACAATCAGAAAACTGACCCACCACTAACCCTGAGAGTTGTGACAATACGCCGCTGAAACGCAGGTTTTGTATCATCCGGTCGATATGGTAAGGCTTTTCAGCAATATCTTCGATAAAAAGAATGGCATTTTGATAATCCAAATCATAAGAACTTCCACGTAAACCCATTAAAACTGACAGATTTCCTCCAATCAACTTCCCTTTTGTTTTACCAAATTTATTCTCATTTTCCGATTTAAACGAATAAGTTGGAATTTCTCCAAATAAAATTTTATGCAATTGTTGTGTTGGTTTAGTGTCGACAGGCATTTCGGAAAGATGTTTAGCCATAATGCCATGAATAGACGCAAATCCTAAATTTGTAATAGAATTGTGAATAATGGTTATATCGCTGTAACCAATCAACCATTTTGGATTTTTGACAAATTTGGAAAAATCAATTTTATCAATTATTTGAGAAATACCGTAGCCACCTCTGCTACATAGAATTGCTTTTACGTTTGGATCATCAAGGGCTTGTTGCAAGTCGTCTATACGTTGATCTGAAGTACCAGCAAATCTACCGTATTCGGCACGTGTAGATTTGCCTTCGGTAGCATACAAACCCCATGAACTGAGGATGGTTTTTGCACTTTCAATAAAAGTAGGATCAATCAATCCCGAGGGAGAAATGATACGAATTTGGTCGTCGGTTTTTAAAAAAGGCTGCATGGCTTACACTAATTATATTTTATTTTTTTTTAACGTAACGGCGGTACTGTTTAATTTTCCAATTTAATTCTGAAAATATAAAAAACACAATCAAAACAAAAAATCCAATTCAATATATGAGCTTCACATGTAAATATACTGCAATCAAAAGTATTGAAACACTAATTATTGAATTAGTAAATTTGTTTTTATAATCTTTCCAGTAAACCCAGATACAGTGCAATATTTTAATTTTTAAAATTAACTAATACCTTACCCATTTCAATATTTCTTTCCAGGTAGCCTTTTTTCCATACATTAAAATCCCTGTTCTGTATATTTTTCCTGCCATCCATGTAGTACCAATAAACGACAATGCTAATATTGAGAGTGAGATAGCAATTTGCCATGCCGGAACACCAAAAGGAAGCCGAACCATCATCACAATGGGCGAGGTAAATGGAATCATCGAGCACCAAAAAGCCAATGGTCCATCCGGATTTTGAGCACTGTAAATTGCTGCATAAAATGCAAAAAGGATAGGCAATGTGAGTGGCAAAGAAAATTGTTGTGTATCGGTTTCACTGTCTACTGCAGAACCAACCGCAGCAAAAAGAGAAGCGTAAAGCAAATATCCACCCAGAAAATAGACTACAAACAGTGTAATTATTTGAGCAAAATCAAATCCATTTAACATACTATACACTTCGCGAACAACATTTTCTGTTTCGTTGGCGGGAAGTGTTTGGTTGCCCATGCCTATTTTGTTAACTTGTTCCAAAGCATTTACATCTACATTTCCTCCAATAAAACTTCCTGCCACAGAAGATATTATCACTGTAAGCAGAACCCATAAAAAGAATTGAGTAAGTCCAACCAATGCAATACCAATAATCTTGCCCATCATTAATTCAAAAGGTTTTACTGACGAAATAATCACTTCCACAATACGGCTGGTTTTTTCTTGCACCACTCCGCTCATAACTTGTGCACCATAAATAATGATAAACAAGTAAATCATTATAGCCGAAATCATGCCGATTGCTAGTGCAAGTTCAGCCGATCCCACTTTTTCTTTTCCATCTTCGCCCCATTTTACCGTGGTAATATCAATATTGGTACGCGATTCTTCAACAATTTGTTTTAGGTTCGGAATGTTATAGGATGCAATTTTTTGTTCTTCCACATAGTTTTTCAGAAGATTTGAAACATAACTTTTCAATTCCATATTTACTTGCTCTTCCGAATATAGTGTAGCAGCTTTTGGGTTTTTCCATAAATCGCCTGAAATAACAAGTAATGCTGCAAATGATTCATTTTCAGTATAATATTTGCGGATTTCTTCTGTAGGTTTATTTACAAAATCGAAAGTGTATTTTTCGTTATTTTTCAGAACATTTTTGTAGCTGTTCGTTTTGTCGAGGACCACAATGCTCTTGTTAGTTTTATCTTTTATGCTCGACAACCAAAGTGGCACTGTAATCATTCCTGCAAAAAGTAGTGGTGTGAGGAATGTGAGGATGATAAATGACTTTTTCATCACTCGAGTAGTATATTCACGTTTAATTATTAGGCTTATTTTGCTCATTTTCTTACAGTTTTAATAAAAATATCGTTCATACTTGGTAATAACTCTTCAAATGAAAAAATTTCAGTTTGACACATCAGTTTTTCTAATAAGAAATTATTAGTTTCCGCTTTTTCTTTTTTAATGACACTTTCAAAAAGTCCGTTTTTTGAGGTTTGTGAAAATAATTCATATCCAATTTCGGAAATGGCTGTTTTAGATCGTAATACAAATTTATTCGTAGTATGTGAACTACGAATCTCGGCTACATTGCCCTGAAGTACTATTTTTGCCTGATTTACTAACGAAATATTTTCGCAAAGTTCTTCCACCGATTCCATATTGTGCGTTGAAAAAATGATTGTTGCACCTTTTTCGCGAAGGTTAAGAATCTCTTTCTTGATCAGATCGGCATTCACAGGGTCGAAACCACTGAATGGTTCGTCGAATATTAGCAGTTTAGGTTCATGTAAAATGGTGGTTATAAATTGCACTTTTTGTGCCATACCTTTCGACAATTCTTCTACTTTTTTGTCCCACCAAGCCTGTATTTCAAATTTCTCGAACCAGTATTTTAATGCTTTTAAGGCATCTGGTTTTGTCATTCCTTTCAGTTGAGCTAAATACAATGCTTGTTCTCCCACTTTCATTTTTTTATACAATCCACGTTCTTCGGGCAGATAACCAATTTTTTCAACATCTTTTGGTGTTAATCGTTTTCCATTCAATCGCACTTCGCCACTATCCGGAGCAGTAATACAGTTAATTATCCGAATTAATGTTGTTTTTCCAGCACCATTTGGTCCAAGCAAACCATAGACCGAGTTTTCAGGTACGGTTAAGTTTACGTTGTCTAAAGCCAGATGTCCGGCAAATTGTTTTACAACATTTTCTACTTCTAAAAGGATCATTGTTAATTGCTTAATTAGTTAATTAATTAATTGGATAATTGGTTAATGGTAAAATACAAGATTTCACATATTCCCATCATCGATGAAACTATAATATTTGTCGTGGGCTAAAATAATATGATCGAGTAATCTTATTCCTATTGCTTCACAACCTGCTTTTATTTTTTGAGTTATGACTTCATCTTCGTGACTGGGTCTATTTTGTCCAGAGGGATGATTATGTGCCACAACGATTATTTGAGCTGATTTTTCAATTGCCATTTTGAGCAACATTGGTAAATCAACCACAGTTTGTGTTGTGCCACCTTGCGTAAGGCGCTTCAAATCAATTACTTTATTCGCATGATTGAGAAAGGCTACCCAAAATTCTTCGTGAGGTAAATCGGCTAAAATAGGTTCAAATAGTTCAAATAAATCTTTGCTTGCAGTGATTTTTTTTCGCTCCAGTGTTTCAGCCAATTTTCGTCTTTTCCCTAACTCCATAGCAGCCATTATTGTAATGGCTTTTGCCGGACCAATGCCATTGAACCTTTTACACAAATCATTGATAGTAAGTTTTGCCAATTCATTTAGATTATTTTGACATTCATGCAAAATCCGGCGTGATAATTCTACAGCTGTTTCATTATTATTTCCCGATGCAATCAGAATTGCCAACAACTCAGCATCCGTAAGGCTTTGAACTCCTTTACGAAGCATTTTTTCGCGGGGGCGGTCATCAATAGCCCACTCACGAATTGTCAATCTTTTATCGTCAGTTTCCACGTGTCAAAAATACTAAATTATTCTATCTTAACAACAATAAAATAAAATGATTGAGATAAAATTTTCAGTTTCATTAATATTTTTTGGTTTTAAGCAGATTGAGAAAACAATTTTTGAAAAAAACAAATTTTTCAACTCAAGATAAAGGTGTATAACGATAAATGTTGTATTTTTGTGGCTAAGCCCAATTTTTGGATAATTATTAATTTAAAATTATAAGGTCTAACAACCTTTGATTTTTGAAAACTGAAAACATATCAAGTTTATGCAAGTTAAGATCGTCAATCACTCAAAACATCCACTTCCCGAATATGCCACAATTTTATCTGCGGGTATGGATTTGCGGGCTAATATTATCGAGCCGATATTACTTAAACCTTTGGAAAGAAAGCTTATTCCAACAGGTTTGTTTATTGAATTGCCCGAAGGTTATGAAGCTCAAATAAGACCAAGAAGCGGATTAGCAATAAAAAAAGGGATAACTGTTCTCAACTCACCGGGAACAATTGATGCTGATTATCGTGGCGAAATTTGTATTATATTAGTGAATCTGTCATCCGAAGATTTTATAATTAATGATGGTGAACGAATTTGTCAAATGATTATTGCTTCATTTGTTCAGGCTGAATGGCTGGAGGTTAAAGAGTTAGGAGTTACAAATAGGGGTACAAGTGGATTTGGACATACCGGAAGAAATTAAATTTCCGCACTGACAGTTTACAAAAATCGATGTAGTAACTTTTTTAAATATTTCAAAATGTAACTATTTTGAAACCTAAAGTAGAATCAATCATTTTTTCGTTCATAATATTGAATAGTTTTTGAGTATGCATAAAAAATATTATCTGTTTTTGTTCGTCTTTTTTTGTTTACTTTCGTGCTCTGTACAAAATAGATTATTGGAAAAGAGCTATTTAAAAATCAGACTTTCCGATGCAGCACAACGTCAGTTTGACTATTATTATTACGAAGGACTTAGAATGAAAGACGATCAAAAATACGATCAGGCATTAGAAACCTTTCGCATGTGCCTGTCTATCGACTCGTTGGATGCAGGAGCGCAATCAGAAATTGGAATGTTGTATGCTGCCATTGGTTTGAATGATGCTGCTGTGAAGTTTTTGGAAAATGCAGTGAAATTCGATCCTACCAATTGGTGGTACAATGTCCGATTAATATCGTTTCATACTGAACAGAAAAACTGGCAAAGAGCAATACAAATTGCCAATGAACTTCAAAAAAATTATCACCATAAAGAAGATATTTATAATGTGTTGGCATCGCTGTTTAAAGAAACTAAGGATTACAATAAAGCAATTGCAGCATACGACCATTTGGAAATGATGAATGGAATCGAAGAATCACTTTCATTCAATAAATTCCAACTTTATATTCTTTCAAATAAGCCAAAAAAAGCGATTGCTGAAATTGATAAATTGATAAATAAATATCCCACCGAAACACGTTACAGGGTGCTACGTGGAGATATTTTTATGCAACAGAAAATGCTGGATAGAGCTTTTATAATTTATCAACAAGTGTTGCAGGATGACCCTCAAAATGCGAATGTTTATATTTCACTATCCGAGTATTACAACACTGTAAATCAACCTGAAAACGCCATGAAATCCATTATGAGTGCTTTAAAGAATGATCATTTGGATGTGGAAATAAAAGTACAGATGCTCGGACAATATGTCGAAAAATTGGTACAAGATTCAACCAAATTTGCTGAAACTGAAAGTTTGTTTAAACTTTTGGTGGATAGATATCCACTCGAAGAACAAGTACATGGGTATTATGCGCGATTTCTGCAATTCAGAAACCGAAATTTTGAAGCTATTTCGGAGTTTGAAACCATGCTGAATATTAATCCAAAAAATGATCAAACATGGTTACGACTGATTTTAGCGTATCTAGCAGATCGTAACTACAATCAGTTAATGACGGTAACCGAAAGAGCTATTGGAAATTTACCTGAAGTACCAACCTGGTATTTTTATCGGGGAGTTGCACAATTTCAGCTTAATCTTTATTTGGAATCATTAAAAACCTACCAAAAGGCTTTACCATTAATTGCTCCAGAACAAAGCAGTTTAAAAAGTGATTTTTATGCACAAATTGCCGATGTTTATTACAAATTAGAAAAGAAAGATTCAGCTTTTGTTGCTTATGAAGCTTCATTGGCTGCAAATCCAAAGAATATTATTGTAATGAATAATTATTCTTATTATCTTTCGTTGGAAAAAACAGAATTGAAAAAGGCGGAATTAATGAGCGGAAAAACAGTTGAGTTAGAACCTAAGAATAGTACCTATTTGGATACTTATGCCTGGATTTTATATCAACAAGGAAATTACTCACTTGCAAAATTTTATATCGAAAAAGCCGTTGATAATTTACCAAAGGAAGATGATCACGGAATTATTTTGGAACATTATGGTGATATTTTGTGGATGTATAGCATTGATGGCTCAGAGGATGCAAAAGCGTTGGAAATGTGGCAAAAATCGCTCGATGCTGGAAATAAAACAGAGGAACTAAAGCAAAAAATTGAAAATAAAGGTTGGAAAAGATAAAACTTCACTACCAAATAACAATACTTAAATTCACTTTATGTTTTAATATTAAACAAAAAAATGTATTGAATTCTTGATAATTAAATAATATGAGTATCGGGTGTTGTACCTAAAGAAAAAAGTTTACATTTGTC
>JACDZH010000105.1 GCA_013426815.1 Paludibacter sp. | reverse complement strand
AATATTGTTGATAAACAACCATATAACAAATTAATTCAAATAATCTCTATTAAATATTTAATATAAACCAAATTATCGAATTATAGTTTTTATCCTAAATGTTCTTCAGCTTCCTGTTTATCTTTATCCTGAAATGGAAAATCCTTACCTTTTGGAGGGAGATAATAAACCCTGGGTTTAGTCCCAAGTTCCGGCATTAATATATAGCCTGCATTATCTTCTAAAAGTCTTTTAAATCTAACTGTTTCTTTTGTAGTTCCATTGGTTACTGCATCTTCGTTTTCATCGCCAAAATAATAAACTCCATTTGGACATGCAGAGACACAATAAGGCATTTTACCTAATCGCAACTGATCTGCACTAAATAAGCATTTGCTAATCGTTCCTTTGCGTTGTGGAACATTCAATTCTACATTATATGTTAAATCTAAATCTTCATCGGCATGTAAAGGTTCTGCCCAATTAAAAACTCTTGCGCTATAAGGACAAGCAGCAATACAAAAACGACAACCAATACATCTTTCATTATCAATTAATACAATTCCATCGGGGCGTTTATAAGTTGCATCCACAGGACATACCGCAACACAAGGAGGATTGTCACAATGTTGGCAAGGTTTTGCCATATAAAATGGAGGTGTATTTTTAGTCTCCTGCATTTTAAGAACATTGATATGATGTTGCTCTGGTCGCAAATGATGCGCATGTTGACATGCTTCCATACATTTACGAGCATTTTTGCATTTTGAAAGATCTACAACCATCACCCAACGTTTTCCGGCAATTCCGTCTCTACCTTGTTTTTGGAGGTAAGTAAGATTCTCGTACTTAGATTTTACGACTTTAATAGTATCATTTTTTTCAATCTCGAGAAGTTCATTTTCTGCAGTAAGCACTCTTATACGTTCGCTTTGCTTTTTTTTCTTATCATAATTAATGCCGGCTAAAATAGCAGAACTACCTAATACAGTTCCTCCTACAACAATTCCCAATTGTTGCAAAAATACCCTTCTTGCTTTTTTTGGGGGTTTATCTTCTTTTTCACTCATTCTGCTTGCAATAATAAGTTAATACTTTGGAATAATTTGATACAATAAATCATTATAAAGCAATTAAAAATATATTTTGATTTGAAAATATTGAATAGAATTATTTTTGAATAGAATACAATTTTTTTTTATAAAATTAATAATTATTATGGAAAATCTATTTAAATAAATGTAAATTGTTTATCGGGACAAATATACAACAAATATTTTAAAATTATAATTATAAAATTGTAATAATAACAATATATGAAAAAAACTTAAACTTTTTTTCATAGACAGAAAAATGAGTATATTTGATAAATATCTTATTTTTTTTAATAGATTAGTATTTTGATATTCACATATACCATTATTAATCATAATATTAACAGCAATTATTTATTTTAATAGTGAAAATATGTCTTTTTTTGAATTATTCTAGTGCGGTGTAAATTATCAATTAAAGCTTATAAATTGGTATATTTATAGGATAAATATTCAAATCTGAATTTAAATTTAAAACTCCAAAACGAATCAAAAGTTAAATATTTTCGTCAATCAAATTAATTTTTTGCTCTATTAATCTGCTCTCTTCCTTGAGAGTTTGAATCTTATGTTCCATTTCTTTAATTAATCCACCACCTTTTTTTGAAGAAGAAGTAAAAAATCCAATATTGTTTTCATAAGTAGCAATTTCGGATTTTAAATGTTCGTAAACACGAACTAATTTTTCTCGTTCACGGTACAGCTTATTTTCACCTTTGCTACTCATATCTTTCAAATTATTGCGGAACGAATCCATTCTACGATTGGAAGAATCAACACTTAACTTTTCAAATTGTTGATCTACCACATCTCGGTAGTCTTTATAAACTTTATCCTTTTCCTTGAAAGGTACATGTCCAATGGTATTCCAAACAGCCATCATTTCACGCAAAGCAGTAAGTGACTCAGCAGAATTATCAGTTTTTTTGAAAGCACTAATCTTAGCTATCAGCTCTTTCTTTTTCGTAAGATTTTCCGATTCATCATTACGAAGTCCAGAAGTATTTTTATTTTTTTGTTCAAAAAAGTAATCACATGCTGCAATAAATCGTTTCCACAATTCATCGGAATATTTTTTGGCAACCGGACCAATGGTTTTCCACTCTTTCTGTAAAAGTATTAATTTTTCACTGGCTTCATTCCATTCTTGACTATCTTTCAATGCCTCTGCTTGTTCGCATAATGCTTTTTTCTTGTCTGAATTTTGATTTAAAACATTTTTGGATTGTTTGTAAAATTCACCTTTTGCTATAAAAAATGCATCGCAAGCTTTACGGTAACGATCAAAAATCTTTTGGTTGACCTTACGTGGTGCATAGCCTATGGTTCTCCATTCTTCTTGCCAGGTAAGCACAGTTTTGGTTGCTTCATCCCAAGCCCGATAGTTATTGAGGTGGCTGAAATCAAAAGCTTCAATTTTTTCGCACAAAGTTTTTTTTGCCTCCAGATTATCATCTTCCATATTTCTAATAGTATCGAAATACGATTGATGTTTTTTATTAATAACAGTAGATGCTTCTTTAAATCGAGCCCAAATTAGTTCTCGAATTTCGCGTGCTACTGGACCTTGATTATGCCATTCTTCGTGCAATTTTTGAAGTTGTTGGAATGCTGAGATTACATCAGACTCGGATGTTAATTTTTCAGCGGCTTCGCAAAGCAAAGTTTTAGATTCTAGATTCTTTTTAAAATCATATTCGCGTAATTCGTTGTTAATCTTAATTAAATCCCAAAAAGATTCCTGATATAAGTTATATTTTTTCCACAATTCTGTTGAAGCAGTTTGTGGTATAGTACCAATTGATTTCCATTTTTGCTGTAAATTCCGAAACTCATTTATATGAGTTGAAACATCGTCGTTACTACCCACTAGTACTTTCATTTGTTCTAAAAGAAGTTGTTTTTCAAGTAAATTTTTTTCTTTATCTTTTTCAAGTTGAGCCATCACTGACGCCTTTTTTATACGAAATTCGTTTAATAGTGATTTGAAAGTTTCTTCAAGTTCATCATTTTCAGGAATAAATTCTTTTTCAATACCTTCGTCTTCAACAAAAAGTTTTTTTTGCTTATCTATCTCCATTTTTGTTTTTTTATAAAACAATTGCTTAATGTGTTCCACTTCATCTTTTACTGCTTCCACTTCATTATCAATAAGTAAATGTAAACTATGAATCAATTCTAATCTTGAACTGGAAACATGCTTTGGTAGCAGAGATAGTATTTCTTCAATCTTCTCATTAACAATATTTTGTTTTGATTGTGTTGAATCTTTTAAAGTTAAAACAATTTCTTCAATTTTATCATTAACAATAGTTTTCGATATTTCATCAGATTTTTTTAAAGATTCTACCTGCTCTAACGATTCAATTATAGATGTCGATTTTAAATCTAACAAATCTAGAGATTCATTTTGCAATTCTGATGCTTCAACAGTTTCCAAGTTTGTTTCAAAAGTTTCTACTTTTTTACTTGCTGTGATTTCAGTTTCCTTGTTTAAATCAAGTGGGTTCATTTTCATTTTTTTGTTAGTGAGTTTTGTAAGATTTTTTCTTACTAAATATCAAATTGTTTTATAGCTAATAAAAGTACAGACAAAAATAGTATATTTTTTTTAATTATTGTTTAAACAGGTCACTAAATCTAAGTATAATTTTTTATTGTATAATAGTAGTATATTGTTTGACTTTATGTGATAGACAAAATATCTGCAATTTAAAATATTAACTGGAATTTCTTAAAATTTAAAACATGATTTATTACAAATTAATTTTTTTGAATTATATAAGTATTAGCTTGTTGAGATGGATTTAGTTGAATATCATTTATACTTACATGAGCAGGTCTAGTAACAATAAATTCCACAGCATCAGCAATGTCCTCGGCATTAAGGGGTTCAATTCCTGCATAAACGGCTTTAGCTTTTTCCACATCACCATGATAACGAACTATCGAAAATTCTGTTTCTGCCATACCGGGTGAAACGGAACTTACTTTAATTCCATGTTTTACTAAATCGATACGTAACCCTTTGGTTAATGCATTTACAGCATGTTTTGATGCACAATATACACTACCATTTGGATAAACTTCGATGCCGGCGATAGATGAAATGTTGATAATATGACCCGATTGTTGTTTAATCATGGTAGGTAAAATTAGTTTCGTCATATAAAGCAATCCTTTCACATTCGTATCAATCATTTGATCAAAATCTGTTAAATCGCTTTGTTCAAAAGGCATTGCACCTGCTGCCAAACCTGCATTGTTAACTAATATATCGATTTGTCTGAAATTTTCGACCAATGATTGAACTGCTTTTGTACAACTGTCATTATCACGTACATCGTAACAAAGCGAAATAACCTCGACAGAAAAGTCAGTACGCAATTGTTTTGCCAATTCAGCTAAACGATCAGCCCGTCGACCGGTAACAATCAGTCTATATCCTAATCTGGCAAACCGAAAACTGATAGCACGTCCAAATCCCGATGTAGCTCCAGTAATTAATGCAGTCCTCATATTAAAAAACTATTTAACATATTTCAATACATGCCCCATTTTGATCTTTTTTGTTTGCATATAAAATGCATTGTAGATATTTGGAGCAACCTCAATTGGAACATTTTCCACAATAGAAAGTCCATAAGCTTCTAAACCTATACGTTTAACAGGGTTATTGGTCATTAAACGAATTTTTGTAACTCCAACTTCTCTTAAAATCTGCGCACCAACACCATAATCACGTTCATCAGCATTAAATCCTAAATGCAAATTTGCATCTACGGTATCCATACCTTCTTCTTGCAATTTATAGGCTTTTATTTTATTCATTAAACCTATTCCGCGACCTTCTTGATTCATATATACAATCACACCTTTTCCTTCTTTTTCAATTAGTTGCATAGCTTTATGAAGTTGCTCGCCACATTCACATCGCATAGAACCAAGAATATCTCCTGTCATACACGAAGAATGTACACGAACTAAAACAGGTTCATCGGGTTCCAATTTACCCTTGATGAGAGCTAAATGTTCAAGTCCATTTGATGTTTGTTGAAAAGGAATTAATTTAAAATGACCATAAGCTGTGGGCATATCCACTTTATCGCCCATATCCACCAATGATTCTGTTTTAAGCCGATAAACAATCAAATCTTTGATTGTAATAATTTTCAAATTAAATTTCTTTGAAATTTCAATAAGTTCCGGTAATCTTGCCATTGTGCCATCTTCGTTTATAATTTCAATTAACGCACCTGCGGGATATAAACCAGCCATTCTGGCTAAGTCAACTGCAGCTTCGGTATGCCCTGCACGTCGTAAAACCCCTTTTGTTCGTGCACGTAGTGGAAAAATATGACCCGGACGTCCAAAAGTTTCGGGTTTTGAAGAAGAATCAACTAATGCTAAAAAAGTTGCAGCACGGTCAGCTGCAGAAACGCCTGTGCTACAACCCTCTAATTTATCCACACTCACAGTAAATGGTGTTGAATGAATAGAAGTGTTTTTATTAACTTGCATTTCTAAGTCGAGCTCATCGCAGCGTTCTTCAGTTAAGGGAGCACAAACGACTCCCCTTCCGTGAGTAATCATAAAATTCACCATTTCGGGAGTAATTTTTTCTGCAGCGCAGATAAAGTCTCCCTCATTTTCACGGTCTTCATCATCAATTACAATTACAAACTTTCCATTTTGAATATCAATTAATGCCTCTTCAATCTTATTTACAAATGATTTCATTTTTATTTGAATTTTATATTTGAATTTTATTAAAAGTAGCTAATAGTATTAAGTTTCGAATTACAAGTTTGAATTGCTTATTATTTATAACATAAAACATATCAATAATTACTACATATCACTTATTTTGTAGCATTAAATCTCTTAAAAAAGTGCATTGAACTTGTTTTAAGTAATGAATAGAATCTATTAAACTGTTCGGTGCTTAGCAAATTTGCATCCACTACGGCTTTGTAAGTTAGAAAAATACCGATAGGCAATAATACAGACGAACTTAACCACATGCCATTAAAAGCAGTCCATAAACCTTCGCGCGCCATTTTATATCCTGTGTTATCAATGATATAGTAAAAAATAAACATAATTACTGAAATCACTATTGGGGTACCCAATCCACCTTTACGAATTATAGCGCCTAGAGGAGCACCAATAAAAAAGAAAATCAGACATGCAAAAGACAAGGTAAATTTCCGATAAAATTCTATTTCATGACGCATAACATATTTGGTGGAATCTTCTAAAATAGTTTGATTATATTGAATCAATCCTTTCATTGATTTAGCATGTTCAATCGCCGATTGTGAAGTAAGTAGCATTAGTTCCTGATTAAATGAAAGAAAAAGTGAATCAGCATCAAGTATTTTTTTATTCTTAATATTGATATTTAGCATATTAGATTCATACATTTGTTCTCTGCCTAAATAATGTCGGTTTACCATTTCTTTTGATTGCTCTAAGCTTTTAAGTTTCGCGATTTTACCTACAGAATCGATAGATTGTGATAGCTGCTTAATATTTTTACTTACATGCTGATCTTGTAGTAAAGATTCATTATACCGATTAAATTTAGTATCGAAATCAAAAAGCATTTCCTTAATTTTGAAAGTTTCACGTCTGTATGGGACACTTAATGCCGAATTACTAATGCTTTGTTTTTTAAGATTTTCAAAACTTTCGCCGTTATAAAGTGTGAGTAACAAGTAATTATTGTCTTCGGTAAATTGTACCCTACCAGAGTCTGCAACCATAACGGTGGCATTGTCAAATCCACCCGAAAAATCGTAAATCATAAGGTCTTTCAACAATTGCTTATCTTTTGCTCTAATGTATATATTCATATTCACACCAGTAATTCCTGAGTAGAATTCGCCTACTGGAATATCAAATTCGGGTGATTTGGACTTGAGTGAAATAATAAGCGTATACATTTTGGTTTGAGCAAAGGGTAGTATATAATTAGAAAAATAAAATGCTGCTAGACAAATAAATGAAATAAATATCATGAGTGGACGCATAATCCGAAACAGTGAAATTCCGGCAGCTTTCATCGCAGTAAGTTCAAAATGTTCACCCAAATTTCCAAAAGTCATTAGTGAAGCTAATAATATTGCCAATGGTAATGCCAAAGGTACAAGCGAAAAAGTAGAATATATAAAAAACTCACCTAATACTGACCATGCGATTCCTTTACCTACTAAATCGGTCACATGTCTCCACAAAAACTGCATCAAAAGTATGAAAATACAGATGAGAAAAGTCATCAAAAAGAGAGTAATAAAACTTTTAAATAGATATAAATCGATTTTTTTTGGTTTAAACATGTTAGTTTTTTTGAAACAACAAAATTACGGCAAAAAGTTCAATAAACAAGTATTTGATTTACCAAAAATCTGGAAACAATTTTTGAATAAATTAACATTGAATTTTCAAAGTCATTTTAATTTCAAGCACTCAGATTTGCATCGTCAAATATTAACTCTTCAATTATAATAAAATAGAACCAATGTTAGAAAAAAACCTAAATTTATAGAGTTAATATTTTGGATCTAATACCTTTTGGATGGGTTGTTGATAAATTTAAGAATCAAGTATTTATGGCACATCCAGAGCATCGGGAGTTACACATATTTTTTTACAATAGAATCACATAGTTTTTTTCAAAAATTAAAGTATCACATAAACAATAACATAGTTATTATTTTACAAATCTAAATGTTAAGCATCTATTTTAATCTTTTTAAAGAATGAAAATAAAAAAACTATGTGAACATTTATTTTCTTAATTTTTATGTCTATGTTGAACTCCGTATATTAATTTTTTTTTGTTGTAATACCCAAACGAACTATAGTAATACCAAAATTTTAATGTATATATTCGATTAATTTCTTGCAAAAAACCATCCTACAAAAAAGTGGATGGTTTAACATTTTTCTTTAATAAAATGATTTATAATTGATCAAAATATTATAATAAACAAGTAATCAGTAATTTAAATCAATTATACACCCATTTTTCTACGCAATACCTCAATCTGTTGATTCCATAGTAAAATTAAATCTTCAGTATCGTTGGGCTCTGCAAAATCAGTTATCACTAAAGTCAAATCTCCTGTAACTTCTAAGATATCAATTTTAAGTTCGAAATAATAGTCGGTATTTTTATCTTCATCCCACTGAAAACGGATGTATGTATTTGGTTTTGAATGTAACAATATGGCTGTCTGATCATTTTCTTCCCAAGAAAATGTGAATTCATTCTCATTTACAGTAACTACGTCAGCAAACCATTCGGCCAGTCCAAATGCAGTGCCAATTGAATTCCATAGCACATTAATCGATGCTGATTTGAGTTGATATTCTATTTTAAATTTATTTTTTTTCATTTAAAGTAATGTTTCCAGTTTTTAAAAGAAAAAACTTTCTTTTTGATTTTCGTCCGCAATATAGACATAATATTTTGAAAACACATTATTAGAATGTAAAAAAAACTAATTGAAGAAAAATTACATTTGCAAACTTTTCTTTTCGAAACATAAAGGTAAAAGTTGTACTGCGTTTTCAATTTTAAATATCTTTTTGGTTCCATAAAGAAGAATTTCTATATTTTTCTTAAAGCGCATCTCTGTCTCTAATAAAACCTGACGACATGACCCGCAGGGTGTAATAGGTTCGGGAAGGAACTTTCCATTTGTATAGGCAGCTATTGCAATAGATTTAACTGACACATTGGGATATTGTGAGTTAGCATAAAACATTGCAACCCGCTCTGCACAAAGCCCCGAAGGATATGCTGAGTTTTCCTGATTGCTACCAGTAACTATTTCTCCATTATCTAACAATATGGCTGCACCTACATCAAAGCCAGAATAGGGGGCATAAGCATTTAGAACTTGTTCTTTGGCTTTGTTAATTAATACCTGCTGATCAGAATTCAACTCGTTAAATTTATAAATTGAAATTTTAGTTTCTATTGTTTTATTTTGCATAATATATTATTACAAAAGAGGATGTTATTTGATATAAACTGATAAATGTTTTTTTTAATTTAATTATTTTTAATTGTAACCTTATTAAGCTCGTCAATTTTTTGATTCAGCACAAAAATATAAAAAATTATAATCAAATCGTTCATTGTGACTAATTAGTTTTAATTTTGTAGCAAATTAATACAAAAATTCTAAAGAATGAAAATTAAAATAAAAAATATGATATTCGTTAGTGTCTTATTTATCGGCACATTAGTAAATTCACAAACCAGAAATCAAGCATATCTTGCCTATATAGAACAATATTACAAACTAGCTGAAAAGCAGCAAAGGGATCATCGCATTCCTGCAAGCATTATTCTGGCCCAAGGTCTTTTGGAATCCGGTGCAGGTTTAAGTGACTTTTCGAAAAACTCAAACAACCATTTTGGGATTAAATGTTCTGATTGGACAGGTGATAAGATTTATAAAGATGATGATTCAAAAGGTGAATGTTTTCGAAAATACGATCATGTTGTTGATTCATACGAAGATCACTCATCGTTTTTGAAAACCAGAAATAGATATGCATTCTTATTTGATCTTAAACTTACCGATTACGAAGCCTGGGCTTTCGGACTAAAAAAAGCCGGCTATGCTACCGATCCAACCTATGCATATAAACTAATTTCTATTATCGAAGATTATAATTTACATCGATTTGATTTGGGCAAAAATTATGAAGAAATAGCTTCAAAGCATCAAAAAGTCTCGACAACAAATAGTGAGGAAAGAAATTCATTTAGATTGACAGCTTATAAAGATGTAAATGTTAAACACGAAGTGATGAAAGTAAATAAAGTGCGTTTTGTTACATCAATATCTGGTGATACTTATAAAAAAATTGCGAATGAATTTGATTTAAGTGAAGACCGTATCAGAATATATAATGAAGTAGATTCATTTACAAAATTAAAACCAGGATCACGTGTTTTTATTTCACCAAAAAGGAAAAAAGCGCCCAAGGAATGCCTAACCCACACTGTTCAGGGTGGCGAAACAATGCTCAGCATTTCACAAGACTACGGAATAAAAATTGTTGAACTTTATAAACTTAACAATATGACCTTTACCGAAGGAGCGTATTATGGAAGAGTATTGAAATTAAGATGATTAATTTGCAATTTATTCAAATTTTATTGTTGTAATTAATAAAAAATTATGAGAAAAAAAAATACTGAACTGTTGAGTGAAGTGATACGACAAGTATTGAAAGAACAAAATTTAGACAAGCAATTGAACGAAAAAAGATTGATTGATGCCTGGCCTTTGGTGCTTGGAAATAATATTGTACAATACACTTCCAATTTAACAATTAAAAATAAGATCTTGTATGTAAGTTTAACATCCTCGGTTCTACGCCACGACTTATTTCTTTCGCGTGAAGAAATAAAAAAATCGCTGAATAAACAGGCAGGTGCTGAAACAATCATTGACATAATTTTTAGATAATAAATTATTTTTCATGGCATTATGAATTATAGTGAGCACCTTTACAAACCTCTTTCAAAACATTTTGTTGACATTTTAGTTCAAGAAGTTTTAAAGAATCCATCAGACTTTGAAATTATTTACAATTTAATTTTTGATACTGAAGTAATGATAGCATGGCGAGCTGCTTGGGCATGTCAAAAAATAAGTGAAAAGAAACCCAAATGGTTTACTGATAAACATTTCGATGAACTGGCAAAGCTTACAATTTCAACTGCTCATGGCGGTTTGCTACGAGGTTGTCTATCAACTCTTTATAAACTTAGTTTACCAAAACAAATACCCGTTGATTTTATTAATGCTTGTTTTGAGCGGATGGTTTCACCAAAATCCCCAATTGCAGTACAAGCACTATCAATGAAAATGTTATTTTCTATTTCTGAAAAAGAACCCGATATAAAGCCGGAGTTAATTGCATATTTAGAAAATATAGATTTTGAATTTTATTCTCCTGGTTTTAATTCCACCCGAAAAAATATAATTAAAAAATTGAATATCAAATAGATATGTATATTTTTTGAAAACAATTCTAATTGGAATACTTATATTAACCTGAGTTCGGGATAAGAATTTTAAAATTCAATTGATAATTGAGGTGA
>JACDZH010000467.1 GCA_013426815.1 Paludibacter sp. | reverse complement strand
CCAAATGATGATTTGAGCAAATTAACCGCATTTATATAAGTCGATTATTATATTTAAAATTTAATAATGGAGCTGATATGAATACAGAATTAAGCATTACTACAATACATATAGAAAACAGAATTTACACCGTTCGAGGGGTGCAAGTAATGGTTGACTTTCATCTTGCTGAATTATATAACGTTGAAACGAAACGAATTAATGAACAAGTAAAACGCAATAGCAGAAGGTTTCCTGATAGTTTTATGTTTCAGCTTTCGGATGTGGAATGGGAACTTTTGAAGTCGCAAATTGCGACCACAGAAATTCAGTTTAGTTTGCAGTCGCAATTTGCGACCGCAAAACGAAGAACAAATCCTTATGTTTTTACCGAACAAGGTGTGGCAATGCTTTCAGCCGTATTAAATAGCGATACAGCTATTACGGCAAGCATTAAGATTATGAATGCCTTTGTTAAAATGCGACACGTATTGCTCGAAAACACCTTGATAAACCACCGTTTAGATAAAATTGAATTCCAGCAGCTTGAATCCGACCAAAGAATTGAACAGGTTTTCAAAGCACTCGATAAGCAAAACGGAATACCATCACAAGGTGTATTCTTCGACAATCAGGTGTTTGATGCCTACGAATTAGCTTCAAAAATTATCCGTTCTGCCACCAAAAGCATAGTGCTGATTGATAATTATATAGACGAAAACACACTCACTAATTTATCTAAAAAAGAAATAGGGGTAAAGGTGCTGTTGCTTACCAAAAACACAAGCAAACAGATAAATTTAGATGTGCAAAAAGCCAATGACCAATCCAGAAACTTTACGCTAAAACCGTTTGACAAAAGCCATGACCGATTTCTGATTATTGACAAAAACGAAGTGTATCACCTTGGTGCATCACTTAAAGATTAGGGTAAAAAATGGTTTGCCTTTTCTAAAATGGACAAAGCGTCTATTACAATACTTCAAAATATAAATGACTGAAATGAAAAAGGGGTGGGAAATAAAAAAGATTGGAGATGTGTGTAAAGTTATTGCAGGTCAATCACCTGAAAGTAAATTTTACAATGATAACGAAAACGGTTTGCCTTTTTATCAGGGCAAAAAAGAGTACGGAGAAAAATATATTGGCGAACCAACAACTTGGACAACCAAAGTAACTAAGGAAGCAGAAGCAAGACACCACGGAATCCGGCTCGTTTGCCATTTCCAGTGTGTGTCCTTTATGACCCGGC
>JACDZH010000104.1 GCA_013426815.1 Paludibacter sp. | reverse complement strand
AATATTGTTGATAAACAACCATATAACAAATTAATTCAAATAATCTCTATTAAATGAATTTAAAATTCATATTTCAAAGTTCCACCAAATTGCAAAGGTTTACCCTGTTGAAAAAATTCATTGTTGGTAGTATTGAAGTAAAATGCATTATATTTTGTATTGAAAATATTCCTTATCCAAAAATCCACTCCAAATTTTCCAAAATTTAAAGCCACTTTAACATTTACCTGAGAATAGAAGTTCTGTGAAATATCATTTGCTTCAGTCCAGTAAATTTTACCCACACCAACATATTGGATATTAGCCATAAATCGGTCGATAAAAGAATTTTTGAAATTATGTTCATAACTTAAACTACCACTTAGTGTATTCTGTGGAGCATAAGGCACATGATTACCTTTATAATCTACCTTAACTGTATCTGTTGCATGAGTTACTGGATTTACGGTTTTAACAGAGTCGGTGTAAGTTGCAAAAGTAGCATTAGCATACCCATAGTTTATTGTAGCATTAAAACCGTGTGTAATATTTGCTTCAAACGAAATTTCAACACCTTTACTAACTGCAGCACCCGAATTTGATATTTTACGACCTAAACCATTGGGAACAAACTGTGTTAACTGCAAATTGTTCAGATCGATATAAAATAATGAAATTGAAGACTTTAATTGTTTATCAAACGACAAACAGTGTCCACCAATTTCATAATTCCAACTATATTCTGGCTTGTACGAAATTGCTTCCATTACTGCGTCTTTCTTTGTGGCTGAAGGGTTTGTTAGTCCTTTATCAACCAAATCGCCAAACATTTGAACATTAAAACCACCTGATTTGTAGCCTCGTGAAAGATTGGCATATACAAATTGACGTTTACTCCATTCATATTTTAAAGCTAACTTTGGCAATAATTCAGTAAAATGAACCGATAAATTATTCTTTAGGGTGTCGGTAAATAAATAAGTTGTAGGTCCTATTTTTACGTGCATTGCACTTCCTGTGTTGTAATCAAGGTCAACTTTTTCGTAATCTATCCGCAGTCCACCAGTAATGGAAAATCCATTTATCAAAAAATTATTATAGGTCGATTGATGAAAAAGTGCACCACCAATTGTTTTAGTATTATATTGTCCAGGAGTTTTCAGAATTTCATCGGTGATTGTCATTCCTTGTTTTGTGAACGAAGGTTGAAGAATATATTTTATAGCTTCAGTTTTAATTTCGATTGGTGCATTAATGTCTAATTGCTGAATAAACCCAGTTGCACCAAAACTCCATTGAAAATTATTCTTCGAAATCGATTTCAATATTATTTCATCGTTCAACGCATTTTGCTTCTGATCTTGTTGAATGGTAAAAAACGACTTGTCAGTAAAATCATTATCCATTTTCATCTCATCATCAAAATATTGATATGATGTAATAGAACTCAATATCCAATTATTAGTTTTATATTGCAGGAACAAGCTATTAGTTAGTATATTACGTTTATAAGTACCTTGGTCATTATAGTTTGGTTGATCTGTATTTCCTGAAACTCTGTTATATTTTCCATAAGGAAAAGCATCCTGATTAACATAATCAAAATTTAGGGTGTATTGTGCTTTAAAATATGAATTCAGATTCCAATCAATTTTGGCCCTTCCCCCAGCCGAAGTACTTGCATCTGCCGATTTGTTTGTATATTTATTTGTAAAAAAACCATCTTCGTGATTGTAATAACCACTTGTAGAATAACCCAAGTTATCGGTTATCTTTCGGTAATGAGCTAGTTTTAAATTTAACATACCATAATTTCCTGTATTCACTGAAAGTTTTGAACCCTGATAACTTAGGGGAGAAAGCGTGTAAATATTTACAATTCCGCCTTCGGCATTGCGTCCATATAGAGTTCCTTGAGCACCACGTAATACTTCAATTTGTCGGATATCATAAAAATCAAAATCAAAAGTAGATTTATCTAAATAAGGAACATAATCAACATATAATGCCATAGTTTGTCCACTATTTCTTGAACCAATACCCCGAATACACGATGTAGTTGACATAGAAGAGCCGTAATTAGGTATGAAAAAATTTGGTACTTGTCCGCTCAAATCTCTGATATTTGTTATTTGAGCAGCATTTATCTTACTCGAGTTGAGTATTGTTGAAGATAAAGGTGTTTGTTGCGGTGAAGTTTCTTTCAACGAACTAACTATAACTTCTTCCAGCTTAACCACTTTGGAAGAATCATTTTGATTTTGAGCCAATAAGGTGGTACAAAAAACTGTAGTTGTAATTGAATAAATTAGTTTTCTCATTTTATTGTAAATTTTATAATAATATTTGAATTACGTAAATTTATAAATACGTAATATTAACTACCGAAAACAAGTGAATTCAGCAAAAAAACAATTAAGAATTTGATTTACAAAAGTTTGGGTGGAGGACGGGAAAACTGAACAAATGAAAGCATTTCAGTCAACTTGATATTGTGACTATAAATAGCAAAACTTTTGATTTTTGAAAAAAATGCAGTTGGAATTATCTCAGTCTGATACGATTGATAAATTTGGTTAAAGTAATTATATGTTGTTGTATCAGAAGTAGTGTTTGACAGTTCAAAACTATAAGATTGAGAATTAATTGCAGGTTCATTTGACTTTTCAATTTCAGGTTCTGCAGTTGAAACAAAAAAACACAACATGTATCCTATAACCATAAGTATTTCTGGGATAAATGATGCCAACAAACCGTTTTGAAACATAAACATATTCAGTTACAGGTATTTAATTGTAATCGATAAAATTGATACTTTAATTGTGACTACAAATGTACAGTTTTATTTCATTAAAAAGAAATTAGAAGGAAAATTCTTTTTAATTTTTTATTCAGAATTTTAAATTGAAAATTGTACTTTTACAGCTTTAATATTCTAATTTTATTATATCAATTTTTTTAAATGGATAGTTACAAAACAATAACCACACTTAGTGAAGGAATATATAAAGAAAAAGGCAATAAATTTCTGGCATTCGCAATTCCAGTGCATACAATTGATGAAATAAATGAAATTTTAAAAGATTATCAGAAAGAATATTACAATGCACGACATGTATGCTTTGCATATATGCTTGGTGCTGAGCGTAAAGAATTCCGTTCTAATGATGATGGTGAACCATTTGGTACGGCAGGAAAACCGATTTTGGGACAAATAAATTCTAGGGTTTTGACGAATATTTTGATAATTGTTGTAAGGTACTTTGGCGGGATTTTACTTGGTACAGGTGGATTAGTAGTGGCATATAAAGAAGCAAGCGCCGATGCTTTGAACCACGCATCAATTATTGAAAAAACTGTAAAGGAAACACTTTTTCTACATTTCGATTATGAAAATTTAAATGATGTAATGTCTATAATCAAATACTTTAATACTCATATTTTGAGCCAAAATTTGAATAATCAATGTTTAATTAAACTATTAGTACAAAAACATGATTCAGAATTAATTATAAAAAAACTAGAAAAAATCAACAATTTATCATTGAGTCTCCTCCTAAAAGCCAGTAATTGAACACATAATACACAAAATTGACAGAATTGACAGATTATCACTAAATATTTTATGTGAAAATTTTTAATTGTTTGATAATTAAATATATATATGAAAATTTTAATTATCGTGTTTTTTCGTTTATTTCGTTTATTCTGTGTACTAATGATTTTCGGAGTGAACTCATCATTAGAAAAATTATCACAATAAAAGCCAGTGTTCAATTTCAATGGGTCGTTATAAAATGTCGAATCTAATTGATTAACAATGATTTAAATTATATAATTTACTGAATGTGGCTTTGCTCAAACAAAGAGTAAACGCAAAGTCGCTAAGATTTAAATGCCTGATATTCACAACCAAGAGAAAGAACGCTAATGGTACATGCCGATTTAACGGTAGACAAAAACTTTCAGTTTTTCTTAGCGGCTTTGCAACTTAGCGTCTTAGCGTTCAAAAAAAAACATTTTTTATAACGAACTATTGCAATTTCATAAATCCAAATAAATCTACTATCTTTGTAGTCTAAAAATGAAACCGAGAAACTATAAATACTTTTTCGCACAAAACAACTCATTACCAATAAGTTGTATAAAAATGTTACCTCTAAGAAACACTAAAACCAATATTAATCTTTTTGGGATTTGTGTTGGTTTTTTTCTATAATTGACATGAATCAAGTTACGGAAAAACTGTAGAATTGAAACATATTAAAAAACTATGAGCAACAACAGTTTAGTATCTATTGCTGATTACAGTAAAGAAGAAATTCTTTCAATATTAGATTCTGCTGCCAATTTTGAAGTCAATCCAAACCGTAAAACATTAGATGGAAAAGTGATAGCCACCTTGTTTTTTGAACCTTCAACACGTACACGTCTAAGTTTCGAAACAGCAGTTGTTCGTTTAGGCGGGTCAATTATTGGATTTTCAGATGCAGCTACCAGCAGTTCGTCCAAGGGTGAAACACTTAATGATACCATTCACATGGTAAGTTGCTACGCCGATGCCATTGTAATGCGTCATCCACTCGAAGGTGCTTCGCGATATGCTGCTGAAGTTTCGCCAGTACCTATTATCAATGCCGGAGATGGTGCTAATCAGCATCCCTCTCAAACTTTGTTGGACTTATATTCCATTCAGAAAACACAAGGAACTTTAGAAAATCTGACTATCTGTTTAGTAGGCGATTTAAAATACGGACGTACTGTACATTCACTAATTATGGCAATGTCGCATTTTCATCCTACTTTCAAGTTTATTGCCCACGATGAATTGAAAATGCCCGATGAATACAAAGTATTTTGTATGAAAAACAACATTCCATTTACTGAAGTGACTGAACTTAATGATAATTTTAACGATGCAGACATTTTATATATGACTCGAGTTCAAAAAGAACGATTTTTAGATTTAATAGAATACGAACGCGTTAAAAATGTTTATACACTTAAGAATGAAATGCTTGCAAACTCAAAATCAAATTTGAGAATTCTTCATCCACTTCCAAGAGTCAATGAAATTGACCCAGATGTAGATTGTAACGAAAAAGCTTATTATTTCAAGCAAGCACAAAACGGATTGTATATAAGACAAGCAATTTTGAGTAAAGTTTTAAACCTAAACCTTTAAGGTAATAAGACTAAATTTATGTCAACAAAAGAACTAAAAGTAGCAGCACTTCGTAACGGAACAGTAATTGATCATATTCCTGCCGATAAATTATACAAAGTTGTATCTATTTTGCATTTGGAAATTTGTGAACACCAAATAACCATTGGTAACAATCTGGATAGTGCCAAAGTAGGGAAAAAGGGTATAATCAAAATTTCAGACCGTGCATTTGAAGAATACGAAACGAATAAGATTGCATTGATAGCTCCAAATGCAAAAATCAATATTATTCGTGACTTTGTAGTTGTAGAAAAAAGACCATTAAGTTTACCAGATGAAATTCGTGAAATAGTTCAATGTACAAATCCTGTATGTATCACTAATAATCAGCCTGTTACTACTAGATTTCATGTTTTGAAACTTGAAGATGGAATTGTATTAAAATGTCATTACTGCGAACGTGAAGTTAATAGAGATAAAGTGAAAATTAAATAGAAGCCCCCTAAATCTCCCATAGTGACTTTTTATTTAGTTAGATTATTAAAAATGGAAAATAGAGATAATTGTAAAGTAAGTAATCAGAGCCTCAACATTGAGGATGTTAGTAGGGCTTCACATGTTTCATGGAAACCAGGAACATTAATTTATCCACTTCCTGCTGTAATGATTTCTTGCGGAAGTACGCCTGAAGAATATAATTTATTGACAATTAGCTGGGTGGGAACAATTTGTACTAATCCACCAATGTGTTATATATCAGTACGACCTGGACGTCATTCCTATGAAATTATAAAAAGAAACATGGGATTTGTTATCAATTTGACTAACGAAAACATGGCTTATGCAACCGATTGGTGTGGTATAAAAAGCGGAAAGGATTTTGATAAATTTGAGGAAATGAAACTTACGCCTGTTAAAGGTGAAATGGTTAAAGCACCAATTATATTTGAATCACCGCTATGCATCGAATGTAGAGTAAAAGAAATTATTCCATTGGGTTCTCACGATATGTTTATAGCCGATGTAATTAATATACAGGCTGATAAAAAATATTTTGAACCAGATACAGATACTTTTGATTTGGCAAAAGCAAAATTAATTGCATATTCCCATGGACATTATTATAAATTGGGAGAAGAGATTGGGAAATTTGGGTGGACTGTGAAAAAAGAAAGCCTCCTAAAACCACCAAAGGGGGAACTAAGCTAGTTTTGATTTACATTATTTTTTATATACAAATCATTAATAATCAATAGTAATATTTCTAATTCCCCTTAAGGGGTTAGTGGTCATGAAACACAAAATCAATATATCAACGTGGAAACGCAGGGAGCATTTCGAAGTTTTTAAAAACTTTGATGAACCACTTTTTGGGATAACTTTAGGAGTTGATTGTTTGGCAGCTTATAAAAGAGCAAAAGATTTAGGTTATTCGTTTTCATTGTATTACTTATATTTATCAATGAAAGCAGCCAATGAAATTGAAGAATTTCGATATCGGATTGAGGATGATAAAGTGGTTTATTACTATTGTGTTGGAGCTGGACCAACCATTTTTTAGGGAAGATGAAACGTATTGTTATGGATTTATGCCATATAATGAAGATATTGAAGCATTTATGAAACAAGCAACTGCTGAAGTAGAACGTGTAAAAGCCGAACACGGATTGAAATTTCCATACGGTGGCGAAGATATTTTACATTATTCCACTCTTCCATGGGCAAATTTTACATCTTTAAATCATGCACGTAGGACGTAGTATTCCGAAAATAACTTTTGGCAAAATTACCCAAGATGGAGAAAAAATTTGTATGCCAGTAGATGTACATGTCAATCATGCACTTAAGGATGGTTTTCATGTTGGAAAGTTTGTAGAAAGGTTTCAAGAGTTGTTGAAAGCCCCCTAAATCACTCGGAGGAGGACTTTTTAAGTAGCCGGAATTTGGAAGTTCAATAAAATAAAATAAATAATAATTATATATATTATACCTCTCTAATTCTTCCTTCAGGGGGTTTGGGGGCTTTTTGAAACATTTAAAATGAAAAGAGATCAGGTTATTTTTGACATCATTGCACGCGAAAAACAGCGTCAATTGAAAGGAATTGAATTGATTGCTTCGGAAAACTTTGTCAGCGAACAAGTTATGGAAGCAATGGGTTCAGTATTGACTAATAAATATGCCGAAGGATATCCGGGCAAACGTTATTATGGTGGTTGCGAAGTAGTGGACCAAAGTGAACAAATTGCAATCGACCGTTTGAAAGAAATATTTGGAGCTGAATGGGCTAACGTACAACCACATTCAGGCGCACAAGCCAATGCAGCAGTATTTTTGGCATGTATGAAAGCAGGTGATAAATTTCTTGGATTGAATCTTTCGCACGGGGGTCACTTGTCGCACGGTTCGTTGGTAAATAGTTCAGGAATTCTTTACAAACCATGTGTGTATAATGTAGATGAAAAAACAGGACGCGTTGACTACGACCAAATGGAAGAAGTTGCAGTTCGTGAACATCCAAAAGTAATTGTTGGTGGTGGTTCGGCTTATTCACGCGAATGGAACTACAAACGTATGCGCGAAATTGCTGATAAAGTGGGCGCAATATTAATGATAGATATGGCACATCCAGCCGGTCTTATTGCAGCCGGATTGTTGGAAAATCCATTGAAGTGGGCACATATTGTAACTTCAACAACACACAAAACCCTTCGTGGACCTCGTGGTGGTATCATTTTATTAGGTAAAGATTTTCCAAATACTTGGGGTAAAACAACTCAAAAAGGCGAAATCAAAATGATGTCTGCCCTACTCGATTATGCAGTATTTCCAGGTATACAAGGTGGTCCGATGGAACACATAATAGCCGCTAAAGCAGTTTCCTTTGGCGAATGCCTTCAACCAGAATATAAAGCTTATCAAACTCAAGTTAAAAAAAATGCTAATGCTTTAGCAAATGCTTTGATTTCTAGAGGATTTACGATTATTTCTGGTGGTACTGATAATCACTCCATGTTGGTTGACCTTCGTACTAAATTCCCAGAATTGACAGGTAAAGTAGCTGAAAAAGTGTTGGTTGAAGCCGAAATAACTGTGAACAAAAACATGGTTCCTTTCGACAGCCGTTCTGCATTCCAAACTTCAGGTATTCGTTTGGGAACTCCTGCGATTACAACTCGTGGAGCAAAAGAAGACTTGATGGTAGAAATAGCCGAGATGATTGAAATAGTGCTTTCAAATGTTGATAACGAAGAAGTTATAAAATCAATTCGTGAACGTGTAAATAAAACAATGGAAATATTCCCACTGTTTGCAGACTAAAAAGCCCCACCAACCTCCCCGAAGGGGAGGCTTTATATTTGCTAAATCATTTACATAAATGACAAAACAAAATCATTCCACTTCTCTTAGCCCCTCTCTCGGAGGGGTTGGGGAGGCTATCTTTGAACTTTCCGAACATACTGACACCACTGTTTTTTATGGGGTTAATAATGCTAACATTCACATAATTAAAAATTTACATCCCAATTTAAGAATTGTGGCACGCGGTCATACTGTAAAAATTGATGGAAGTGTAGAAGATGCAAACAAATTCATTTTGAATATTGGGAAAATTGAACGTTTTTGCCTAGATAACAATGCATTAAGCGAAGAAAATATTATTGAGTTGGTAAAGGGAATTTCACCCGATGAAATTAAATTCGAGAACCTGATTTTACACGGTGTAAATGGAAAAACCATTTTGGCTCGTACTGCCAATCAACAAAAACTAGTCAAAGATTTCGAAACCAACGATTTACTTTTTGCTTTCGGACCGGCTGGTTCGGGGAAAACTTACACAGCAATAGCATTGGCAGTTCGATCTTTGAAAAAACGCGAAATAAAAAAGATTATCCTCAGTCGTCCGGCTGTTGAGGCGGGCGAAAAGCTCGGCTTCCTTCCTGGCGATATGAAAGAAAAAATTGATCCGTACTTGCAACCACTTTATGATGCTTTGCAAGATATGATTACCCCACTCAAATTAAAAGAATACCTCGAAGATGGCACAATTCAGATAGCTCCATTAGCCTTTATGCGTGGACGAACGCTGAGTGATGCAGTGGTTATTCTGGACGAAGCGCAAAATACTACAACCATGCAAATCAAAATGTTCTTGACACGCATGGGACTGAATGCCAAAATGATAGTAACAGGTGACATGACACAAATAGACTTACCTTATGCTCAAAAATCTGGATTAAAAGATGCTTTAGAGATTTTGAAAAATGTAAAAGGCATAGCTAAAGTTGAATTTGACGTTAAAGACATTGTACGCCACAAACTCGTTCAACGAATTGTGGAAGCTTATGATAAGCAAAGCCAACACATAAACCATATAATATGAACGCACTAACAAACACCGATTTCCATTTTGATGGACAGACAAATGTGTATCACGGCAAAGTACGTGATGTATATACAGTTAAAAACGACTTACTGGTGATGGTTGCTACCGACCGAATTTCGGCTTTCGATGTGGTTTTACCGAAAGGAATTCCTTACAAAGGACAAATGTTGAACCAAATTGCGGCTAAATTTCTTGATGCAACAGCTGATATTGTTCCTAACTGGAAATTGGCAAGTCCGGATCCGATGGTAACCGTGGGCTTCCGATGCGAAGGATACCCGGTAGAAATGATTGTTCGTGGCTACCTTTGTGGTAGTGCATGGAGAACCTATAAAACCGGTGCTAGGGAAATTTGCGGTGTAGAAATCCCTGATGGAATGCGTGAAAATCAACGTTTTCCAAAACCAATCATCACGCCGACAACTAAAGCCGAATTGGGTCGTCACGATGAAAATATTACACGCGAAGAAATCCTAAGTCAGGGATTAGTTTCGGTAGAAGAATACGAAATGCTTGAAAAATATACCATGGCTTTGTTTATGAGAGGTACTGAAATAGCTGCAGAGCGAAGTTTAATTTTGGTTGATACTAAATATGAATTTGGTCGTCGGGATGGCAAAATCTATCTGATTGACGAAATTCACACTCCAGATTCTTCACGTTATTTCTACTCCGACAGCTATCGAGAACTTTTTGAAAAAGTGGAAGCTCAAAAACAACTTTCGAAAGAATTTGTTCGAGAATGGTTGATGGAAAACGGTTTTCAGGGGAAAGACGGTCAACAAGTTCCTGAAATGACACCAGAAATTGTAGCTGGCATTAGCGAACGATATATCGAATTGTTCGAAAATATTACGGGAGAAATTTTTAATAGAGCTGATGTAAGTAACATTACAGATCGAATTGAGAAGAATATTGTGGAATATTTAAAAATAGTTTAGAGTTTTTTGTAAATTTTCATTTTACAGATATCCAATAAAATTTATCAATTTCAATTATTTCAATTTAGACAGAATTATCTTAAAAGAAATAGAAATGCGGATTTAGCGGATTATTTTTTGAAATGATAACTGATTTATACACGGATTAAAAAATTTCATAAATGAAATTTACAGATTGAAGTTAAAGTGTCTCTTAACTCAATCCTAATTTTGACTTGTAAAAATTTAAATCCGAATTAAATCTGTTTTTTTTCAATTTATATCTGTTTTAAACAGCTTTATCCGTTAAATCCACGTTGCAATTCTTTTGAATTTCTTTCCTTGAAAATTAATCTTTAATCTGTCAAAGTAGTATTAAATAGTTAATCGTAAAAATAGTTAATCAAACACCTTGCAAGTTCCGATAAAAGCACTATCTTTGCACCGACTTTTAAAATAAGTATCACCGGAGAGATGGCAGAGTGATCGATTGCAGCGGTCTTGAAAACCGCCGTACTTCAAGGTACCGGGGGTTTGAATCCCTCTCTCTCCGCATTTAATGGTGATTATCAGAATATTACATTCAATAGGGACTAAATAAGATACTAAGAAACTTATTTAGTCCTTATTTTTTTTACTACCTAATCATAATGTCTTGAGTAGTATTTCAAAAATTATCTACTAAAACATAGCGACCTAAAGGTCAATTTCTGCCATTCATTATAATTTTATCTTTGTACTTCAATTAAAAACAAGCATAAGAGGTGACAAGCATT
>JACDZH010000103.1 GCA_013426815.1 Paludibacter sp. | reverse complement strand
AAGACAAATGTAAACTTTTTTCTTTAGGTACAACACCCGATACTCATTTTATTTTAAATGGGGATGTTGCATTGTTCATTTGGTAAAATTAAAACAAATTTTCAACACTTTCAAATTTTGAATGGAGCTAGATTCTCGTTTTCTTTTTCAATTCAAAATCTCGTCCTAAGTATTTTTCACGCACTACCGGATTATCTGCCAGCTCTTTAGATGTTCCCTGGAATAAAATATGTCCTTCGAATAGCAGGTAAGCACGGTCGGTTATTGTAAGCGTTTCATCTACATTGTGATCTGTAATCAGAATCCCAATATTTTTATCTTTTAATTTCCAGACAATGTCCTGAATATCCTGAACAGCAATCGGATCGACACCTGCAAAAGGTTCATCGAGCATAATGAAGCGAGGTTCAATGGCAAGACAGCGTGCTATTTCTGTGCGACGGCGTTCACCACCCGAAAGTCTGTCGCCAATATTTTTGCGTACTGCTTCCAGATTAAATTCAGCAATAAGAATTTCAAGTTTTACCTTTTGTTCCGTTTTACTAAATTTGGTCATTTCCAAAACTGCTTTAATATTATCTTCTACAGACATTTTTCTGAAAACAGATGGTTCTTGTGATAAATAACCTATACCACTTTGAGCGCGTTTGTACACAGGATATTTTGTAATTTCTTTTTCGTTCAGAAAAATCTTTCCTGAATTTGGTGTTATTAATCCGGTTGTCATATAAAATGTAGTAGTTTTACCTGCACCGTTAGGTCCAAGCAAACCTACAATTTCACCTTGTTTTACATTAATAGACACATCGTTAACTACTGTGCGTTTGCCATATTTCTTAAATAAATGTTCGGTGCGGAGCACCATGCTGTTGTCTGTCATAAGCAAAGAATAATAGCGACAAAAGTACACTATTTTAATATGATATACAAAAAATGAAAAGTAAATCATAGAAAGAAATATATCTCCATTTTTTTGAGTTTTGAATTCATTAACAATATAAGATTTTATTTAATGACTTGTGTCATTTTCAACAACTATCCAAATAATTTTTAGGTGTGGATATTTTAAACAAAAAAACCGTAACAATTTCTCGTAACGGTTTTTCTATCAATATTGAATTTGGATTTTTATTCAGCAACTACTTCAAAAGCAACTTCAACAGTTACTTCTTTGTGCAATTTTAATGTTGTTGAATAAGTGCCAACTTCTTTTATAGGTTCTTTTAGTACAATTACTTTACGATCAACAGCAAAACCTGCTTTTTCGAAAGCTTCTGCAATTTGAATAGGACCAACTGCACCGAAAATTTTTCCGGTTGTACTGGTTTTTGCGCCAACAGTCAAGGTAATGCTTTTCAATTTTTCAGCCAATTCGAGGCTTTCATTTTTTATGCGTTCTAATTTATGAGCCCGTTGTTTCAAGTCTTCAGACAACATTTTTTTAGCAGATTCGGTTGCCAGAATTGCTTTTTTTGTTGGTATCAGGAAGTTGCGACCATAACCACTTTTCACCTTCAGAATATCTCCTTTGTAACCCAAGTTGATTACATCTTCTTTTAATATAATTTCCATACTTTTTCCTCCTTGTTTATTATTTCATCATGTCGGTTACATAAGGAAGCAACGCTAAGTGGCGTGCTCTTTTCACTGCTTGAGCTACTTTACGTTGAAATTTCAACGAAGTACCGGTAAGACGACGTGGAAGAATTTTTCCTTGTTCGTTCAAGAATTTTTTCAAAAATTCAGGATCTTTGTAATCGATAAAACGAATGCCGCTCTTTTTGAAACGACAATATTTTTTCTTTTTTACATCAACTGATGGTGGAGTCAAGTATCTGATATCTCCATTGTTTGCTGCCATGTTTTAGTTCTCCTTTACTTCTTTAGATTTAACACTCTTTCTTTTTTCAGCGTACTCAAACGCATATTTGTCCAAACGGAACGATAAAAAACGGAGTACACGTTCGTCGCGGCGGAATTGTGTTTCCAACGTAGCGATGATGGTAGATTCGGCATCAAATTGAAGCAACGAATAAAAACCTGACGATTTCTTTTGAATTGGATATTGCAATTTGCGCAAGCCCCAATTTTCCTCGTTCGTAATGATTGCACCATTTTCTGTTAAAATGGCTTTGTACTTTTCTACCGCTTCCTTTGCCTGTACATCAGACAAAACGGGAGTTAGAATGAAAACGGTTTCATAATGATTTAACATACTGTTTGTTAGCTAATTAGTAATTAATACTTAGTTTTTATTTAAGCGGGGCAAAGATACTAATAATTCTTTGATTGACAATAGCATTTGAGAAAAATAGTTGGAGTATAACCATATTCTACTTTTTTAGGTCTTGATTCGGTTTGTCGAACGTACAAAAGCTTTCTTCATTTAATTCCTGACGTTCTATTATATTGTTATGGATTACACTCCGACGCATATAAATGCCGATATCTGCACCAATGACTTCGTGAGTAGTGTTGTTGAGTTTGAGGTTCAAAATATCGGGATTTACAACAAAACCATACGAAATGGTAAACAAAGTTAAAGTGTACAATATAATTTTACGTGGTTGAAGAAAGCTAATAAAAAGAGGGATAATTATAAAAAGTAATGGCAATAAATATGAAATTTCACATGGTATTTTAAAAAAAAGAATTTCGGAAACTATCACAATTGCCAGACCTGTAATAATATGTGGATTAAAAACAGTATCTATTTTGTTTTTAAACAATTTCCATGTAGTAAAACCTACAAGAAAAATCGTAGGCAACAATCCAATCAAATATATATTTTTGTATACAAACCGTGAAAGATAGCCAAAAAATGACATATTATCTATGTATGTGTATTTCAGAAATTTGAAAGAATAATCGGCAGCAATAAAAGATGGAACATAAAGCAAAACGGCTAAACAACCCAGCAATACACCTGACATTAAAAGTCGGAAAATATCTTTTGCATCTTTTTCTTTTTGTCTGATAAATATAAAATACAAATAAATAATTCCAATAATTATCACACTCGAAAGCCTTGATGAAACTGCCAAAGCAAATAAAACGGCAGCAAAGAATGGACGTCGCGAATTTAGTAATGTTATTCCCATCAAACCAAAAAACAGACTGTAAACATAATCAATTGTTGATGAGGCTGCTATAATAAAATAAGGATTAAGACCAACAATAATAATCGTGAGTAGGGCATTGAAATCCGAAAAGTTATTTTTCAGCAAACGCCAAAATAAATAAAGTGAAGTCGTTGCAAGTATTGAAGAGATAAGGTTGGTAAGAATATAATTACCAATAAAAGAGGCACTTCCCATGATTATTTCGGAAACGAAATATCCCGGAACTCTCGAATAATGATAAATTCCGGTTTGTAACATATTGCGACCTGAGCGCAACAAATAGAATGAATCCCAATCGGTTCCGTAACCAAAAAATCCTACAAAAATGTAAATTAGAAATAAAGATAGAAGAACAATTATAATGGGTTTTTCGGAGATTATGGATTTAATTTTAATCATGAACTTTTCTATTAATTTTCAAATTTAATTCGTTTTTAAAATCGAATAAATATCACTTAACCAATCACTTAATAAATTCATTTCTTGTTGTCCCACAAGTCCCAGATCAATTAATTTTTGATAACAGATAATCATATTTGATGGAATATTTTCAACACCATTGTGTAATTCTAATTCAGATAAACTTTTAATTATCAATGCATTATTTTTATATCCCGACACTTCGTCACTAAAATCATTCATTAAATTATGGTCGTTTCGTTTTTGCCATACAGTGCTCTGATGGAACAAAATCGGCCAATTGCATGTCCACGCTATCCGTTGTGCCACAAACGAACGCCAGATATCAGTCATTCTAAAACTACAATGCGATGGTAAATATAAAAGCGGAAAAGCTTCTTTAAACCAGGTTGTATTCTGACTATTAAAGGGACAAAATGAGTTAGTTCCCAATGCAATATTTTCAGCTTTATTGAATACGACCGGCAAGGGCAAAGTGAATCTGTAAATTGCATCCACATCAGGGTTTTCGTCGGCTAATCCTTGTTGTATTGGACAATCAATCAGTGTTTTTTTCTCTAGTTCGGGTAATTTATTTAAAATATTTTCAAGCGCAAAACCCCTGGGCCAAATATGAACTTCGGTAAAATATTTATATACATTTACCCAACCTTTATTATTCAGTAAATGGGCTTCAGTTTGTTTTGTCCTGTTATCCCAAAAACCGTCTAATGGCAAATTGTCATCGTCAGTTTCGATAATTGTTTCTGCACCTTTTGAAATTGCAACCAGATAACCCAGATTCTTTCGTGCATAATGCCTAAACGGTAATGTTTTAGCTAAACCAAATTGAAGTGCTTGTTGACGTTCGATAGAATAAAAATCACATCCTTGCAGGTTAAATTCTTCAGGACTTTTGGTATCACCAACTACAATAAATGGTACATAGTGTTCTGCTGATTCTTGTGCAAATTGCTTCAAAACGGGGTGATTTTGATCTGCAATTGAAGTAATTATTAAGAATGTATTTTTCATATTGAACTTCTATCTAATGGTATGTAAAAAATATTTTCTTGCACCAAAATTCCACCAATAAGTTACAAAAGTAGCCATTAACTTTGACAGCATAAAGTATAAACCCCAATACTCGGTAAAACTCCAAATCAATAAAGTATTTATTACTAATCCAATAGCTGTTATGATGACATAAAATATGAATTCATGCTTGCGATTTTCGACCACTTTTACCTTGAAAATCCAATAGGTACACAAAAAATAATTTAAAACTGTACCCGACATAAACGAAATAATGGATGATGTCAGGTAATTGAGCCCAACAAAGTGAGTGAGAATAAATAACAAAGCAAAGTCGAGAACGGTACAAAATCCGCCCACAATGAAGTATTTTACAGCTTGTGTAAAAGTTTCATTTTTAAGCATAAATTTGGAGTAAATGTCAGCTATTTTATTTTTCACTTTATCAGCTGGGCTTTAAATTTCAATCGAACAATTAAATAATGAAACAGCACTGCAAATGAATTGTAAACTGCTTTGCGTGAAACACTTGGCGATGGAGCTCTGTAATGAATCGGTATTTCGGCATATCGGCTTTTACGAAGCAAATAACGTAATTCTGTTTGATAAAAATGAGCCTTTGATAATAGTCCGTATTGAACAAATTTCTCAACGATAGGTGCATGAAATCCCTGATAGCCCGAAGTCATATCACACATTTTTGAGCCCAATAATACATTTGAAAGAATTGTTCCAAATTTGGATATAAAAGTTCGTTTCCATGTGGAATCACAAATAGAACCTCCATTTATAAACCTACTACCAAATGCACATTCATTTCCTTCGTTCAAAACCCTAAGAAACATTGGTAAAGCTTTGGGGTCGTGTGATAAACAGGCATCCATTTCGATAATAAACTCATGCTTGTTTTTTAATGCTTCTTTGTATCCTTTGACCACATTTTTATTCTCAGGTGCCCAAATTGCTGTAAAACGTTTATCATTGGATGATAATTTATTGCATAATTCTAATGTATTGTATTTTGATACATTGTCGACAACAAAATAGACTCTTCCACAATCGAGCATATTTAATACTTCAATCAAAATATCAACAAAAGGATGAAAATCTTCCTGTTCATTCGCCATGGGAATTATTACTGCAAAATTAAATTTCATTACGATTCAAGTTTATTAATTTCCCGGAAAAAAACTCCGATTTTTCTTTTTCTGTGGTTTATTGCGCTGTAGATATTATAAAAGGCAAAGGTAAACACTATCTTTCGACTGAACAAGTTTTTTAATTACTTAAAATTGTGTTTCCTCTGAAAAGCCAGTATTTGCACACAGATTACACAGAATTGACAGATTATCACTAAATATTTTACAAGATTATTTTCAATTATTTGAAAATTAAATATATATGGACTTTGTAATTATCGTATCTTTTCGATTATTCCACTTATTCTGTTTATTCTGTGTGCTAATTATTTTCGGGGTAAACTTAAAATTTAATTTATCGAACAGATTTCATTTTTTTTTGTTTGGATTTTGGGATAATGAAGTTGTCCTCAAGTTATCTTTATCGATTAGCAAATTTCTTTTTTATTTTTGTGACCAATATTCAATGCTTTTATTACTTTTGTTCTCTCAATCTGTCAAACTTTCAATTAAATGAATACACCAAGTATTAAAAAACTGTATTTCAAAGATACTTCATTTGCAAATTTGATGAGACATCGAATTTACAATGTATTGTTGTATGCCAGTAAATATGATGCATTTGTATTGGAAGAAGATGGACGAATTGACGAACAGATGTTTAACGAATATACTTCACTTAATCTTCGTTATCCACCCCGTTTTACCCTGGTTTCAAGCGAAGAAGAAGCCAATGCGTTACTCAACGAACGATCGTTCGAGTTAATTATTTCCATGCCCAGTGGTGATAGTATTAATCCTTTTAAATGGGCAAAACAGGTAAAAATACAATTTCAGGATATACCCATTGTTGTATTGACACCTTTTTCCAAATCAGTATCGAAACGTATTGCTAATGAGGATTTAAGTGCTATCGATTATGTTTTTAGCTGGCTTGGAAATTCCGATTTGTTACTTGCCATTATCAAGTTGATTGAAGACCGAATGAACGTGGAAGAAGATGTGAAATCTGTTGGTGTTCAGGTCATTTTGTTTGTCGAAGATTCCATTCATTTTTATTCGTCCATTGTGCCGCATTTGTTTAAATTGGTTTTCAAACAGTCACGTTCGTTTATGACCGAAGCGCTGAATGAACATGAACAAATGTTGCGAATGCGCGGTCGTCCTAAAATTTTGTTGGCTCGTACTTACGAAGAAGGGTTGGCAATTTACGAAAAATACAAACACAATATGTTGGGGGTAGTTACCGATGTGAGTTATCCGCAAAATGGAGAAAAAAACAAACTAGCAGGAGTAAATTTATGTTTGGAAATTCGTAAACAGGATAAATTGATTCCGTTGATTATAGAATCGACCGAAGTGGCAAATAAAGTCCATGCTGATATGGTAAATGCCGCTTTTTTGTATAAAATGTCGAAAACTTTGCAGATAGAATTGCGCGAAAAAATTATCGATAACTTCGGTTTTGGCGATTTTATATTTGTCAATCCTACAACAAGCGAAGAAGAGGCACGTGTTGAAAATTTACGAGGATTACAAGAAATTCTATTTAAAATCAGCGATGAATCTCTTTTTTATCATGTTTCGCGAAATAATATTTCACGTTGGTTGTACTCTCGTGCATTATTTCCGTTGGCTGAGTTTTTGAAAGATATCAGTGTGGTAGGCATCGTTTCGAGCGATATGATTAAAGTACGGCAAATAATTTTTGATGCCATCGTTAATTATCGAAAAGTCAAGAACCGTGGTGTGGTAGCCGTTTTCCAACGCGATCGTTTTGATCAGTATTCCAATTTTGCACGAATCGGCGATGGTTCACTCGGTGGAAAAGGGCGTGGTTTGGCATTTATTGATGCCATGATTAAACGAAATGAAAGTTTGGAAAAATTTGAAAATACACAAATTGTAATTCCAAAAACAGTGGTTTTGTGTACCGACAATTTTTCCGAATTTATGGAGTTAAACCAACTCTATCCCATGGCTTTATCCGATTTGGATGACAATGAAATTTTAAATTATTTCCTAAAGGCACGTATTCCAAAACGTTTGATTGCCGATTTACATGCTTTTCTGGGTGCTATCAATTCTCCTATTGCAGTTCGTTCTTCGAGTTTGCTCGAAGACTCACATTATCAGCCATTTGCCGGAATATATTCAACTTATATGGTGCCTTACAATGCTGAAAGTAAAACACAAATGTTGGAAATGATTACGGAAGCCATCAAAGCAGTTTATGCTTCTGTTTTTTTTCGCGACAGTAAGGCTTATATGACGGCTACCAAAAATGTGATTGATGAAGAAAAAATGGCGGTTGTTCTTCAGGAAATTTGTGGAAATGCCTATGAGGAAAGGTTTTATCCTTCATTCTCCGGGGAAGCCCGCTCGCTAAATTATTACCCAATTGGGGCAGAAAAACCCGAAGATGGTATTGCAAATATTGCCCTCGGACTGGGAAAATATATAATGGATGGTGGTATGTCTTTGCGGTTTTCGCCGGCTTATCCCAATAATATACTTCAAACCAGCACATTGGATTTTGCATTACGCGAAACTCAGACTTATTTCAATGCACTGGATTTAAGTCAAACGCAATTTATTCCGCAGGTTGACGATGGTTTTAACTTACTGAAAATAAGAGTTTCGGATGCCGAAAAAGATGGCACACTTCGATATATTGCTTCAACTTTTAATGTGCAGGATCAAGTGATTAACGACGGTTTGTATGATGGTGGCAGAAAGATAATTACTTTCGCCAATATATTGCAGCACAATGTTTTTCCACTTGCCGAAATTTTGAAAGAGATTTTACATATTTCTCAAACCGAAATGGGTCGTCCCATTGAAATTGAGTTTGCTGTAAATTTGGATTATACTCCTAAAAAACAACATATTTTTTATTTGTTACAAATCCGACCGATTGTTGATAGCAAAGAGATGATTCATGAAGATATTGGTGCAATTCCCGAAGAAAATGCCATTATCACCTGCAATAGTGCATTGGGGCACGGAATTAATAACGAAGTTTTCGATTTTATATATGTAAAACCCGAAGCTTTTAGTGCCACCAATAACCAACTGATTGTTTATGAAATTGAGAAGATCAATCGTCAACTCAGCAAGGAAAACCGTCATTATGTGTTAGTTGGTCCCGGTCGATGGGGTTCAGCCGATCACTGGTTGGGAATTCCAGTAAAATGGTCGCATATCAGTAATGCTCAGGTTATTGTTGAGTCGGGTTTATCCAATTACCGTGTCGATCCAAGTCAGGGTACACACTTTTTTCAGAATCTGACTTCGTTTGGCGTTTCGTATTTTACCATCGATCCTTATCAAAATGATGGGACTTTCGATACTGAATTTTTGAATGCACAAGCTGCTGTTTTCGAGTCGAAATTTATCAGACACATACGTTTTGCGAAACCAATTGTGATAAAAGTAGACGGAAGAAAAAATAAAGGGGTAATAATGAAACCGGAGATTGGTTAATTGGTTAATTGGTTAATTAGTTAATGGGTTAATAAGTTAATTGGTTAATTAGTTAATGTGTTAATAGGATTCAACTATCAATTTGTCAACTAACAACTATTAACTGTCAACTATCAATTGTCAACTATAAACTGTAAATTATCAACTTTTTAAAAAATATATTATGTTAAAAAACCATCCAAAAGGATTATTAGTTGCTTTTTTTGCAAACATGGGCGAACGTTTCGGATTCTACACCATGATGGCTATTTTAGTGTTGTTTTTACAGGTGAAATTTGGACTTTCAGTTGAAACAGCGGGAGATTATTACAGTTGGTTCTATTTTGGTATTTATGCGTTGGCGTTGATTGGTGGTATTTTGGCCGATTATTCCAAGAAGTACAAATTGGTTATTCTGGTTGGAATCGTGGTCATGCTCACCGGTTATATTATGATGGCTTTGCCCGGATTAAACCTTAATATTACGCTGTTGAGTTTGTTTGTAATTGCTTTAGGAAACGGCTTGTTTAAAGGAAACTTACAGGCAGTTGTGGGTCAGCTTTATGATAACGAAAAGTACGGAAAACTGCGTGATTCGGCTTTTATGATTTTCTACATGGGAATCAATGTAGGTGCATTTTTTGCTCCTTTTGCTGCTACAGGTGTACGTGACTGGTGGTTGAAAACCAACGGATTTCTTCAGGACGGTAGTATCCCCGAATTATGTCATCGATTATTGGATGGAAAATTAACAGATACAACACAATTTGCAGCTTTAGCCAATAAAGTTAGTCTGACCGGACCTGTTACTGATTTACATGCTTTTGCCACTGCATATCTCGAAGTGTTCTCAAGAGGCTATAATTATGCTTTTGGAATTGCTGCAGGTGCAATGGTAATTTCATTGTTGGTATATATTTTCTTTAATAAGCATTTACCAAACAAAGAAGTGGTAGTTGCAACAACTACGAAAAGCGAAGCTGAAAACAATTCAAGTCTTGTAACATTGGTGGTAGCACTTCTTGTTGGTGGATTGGTGACTTTTCTGGTTAGTTTACTGAAAGATTATAAAACAGGAATGGCAATAGGATTGTTTGGCACATTTGTAACCTGGATTATTATGTCGTCGACAAAAGAAGAAAAAGCAAGGGTTGTTTCACTGGTTCTGGTTTTTTTTGTAGTTATTTTCTTTTGGATGTCCTTTCACCAAAACGGTCTCACCCTCACAGTTTTTGCCCGCGACTATATAGACAAACAAGTTGGACCATTAACAAATATATTTTTCACATTGCCTTCCATCCTTTCATTTATTGCCGGTGTAGGTGGATTATTTCTTTTATTTGGAAAAAATATATTGACCAACAGATTGATAGGTGCTGCAATGACAGTTTCGGGTGGTGCTTTGTGCTATTATTTTATTTCGCGCAGTGCCGATATGAATTCCATTTCTCCCGAAGTTTTCCAATCATTTAATCCATTATTTATTGTATTTCTGACGCCTATGGTAATGGGTATTTTTACCTGGCTTAATAAAATCGGTAAAGAACCGTCCACACCCCGAAAAATTGGTATTGGTATGATAATAGCCGCTGTTGGATTTTTGGTTGTGTTGGTTGGATCGATGAGTTTGATTTCGCCTCACGATTTAAACGGACAAGCTGTTCCTGATTCTTCGAGAGTAAGTCCATACTGGCTTATCAGCAGTTATTTGGTGTTGACAGTGGCTGAATTGTTCCTAAGTCCAATGGGATTGTCGTTTGTATCAAAAGTTGCACCACAACGATTTCAGGGTTTAATGCAAGGTGGCTGGCTGCTGGCTACAGCAGTTGGAAATAAACTTTTATTTGTTGGGAGCTTCTTCTGGGGAAAACTGGAATTGTGGCAATTGTGGTTGATTTTTATAGTATGTTGTTTACTATCAGCTGCTTTTATTTTCAGTATAATGAAACGGTTGGAGCGTGTAACCGGAAAATAGCTTCCTGAGTTGTAGAAAGCAATAAAAAAAACAGAAAAGTTCAAAAGTCGAATGACCTTTGAACTTTTGTAACTACTCAGCACCCCTAGAAAAGGATCAATCGTTATTTGCCACGGCAA
>JACDZH010000466.1 GCA_013426815.1 Paludibacter sp. | reverse complement strand
CTCTTTTTCTACGGTGGGCTAAATTTGTACCCACACAAATTAGGGTAGAACCAAACAAATTATCATTCCTACCATAAACATGGTATATAAAAATACCTTATTATTGCGATTGCAACAATTTAATTACAATTCTAACTTTGCATCATTAAAACCAAACAAATCATTAAAATCTTATTGTCATGGCTAAAATTGCAAAAAGTCTTACCGATTTAATAGGTAATACACCGTTATTACAACTTTCTAATTACAGTTCAAAAAGAAATTTACAAGCAAAGGTTATTGTCAAATTGGAATCATTTAATCCTGCCGGATGCGTTAAAGAACGTATTGCATTTGCAATGATTGAAGACGCTGAAGCAAAAGGAGTATTAAAAGACGATACTGAAATTATTGAGCCAACAAGTGGCAATACTGGTATTGGATTGGCAATGGTAGCCGCCATTAAAGGTTACAAACTAACGCTGACCATGCCCGAAACAATGAGTGTGGAGCGTCGTAATTTACTGAAAGCATTTGGTGCAAATTTGGTATTAACTCCGGGTCCAACTGGAATGAAAGGAGCTGTTGCAAGGGCAATTGAATTACATTCCGAAAATCCCAATTCATTTATTCCACAACAATTCGAAAATCCAGCTAATCCTGAAGTTCATAAACGTACAACAGGAGAAGAAATTTGGCATGATACAGATGGTAAAGTAGATATTTTTGTAGCTGGAGTTGGTACAGGTGGTACAGTAGCCGGTGTAGGTGCAGCACTCAAAGCTCACAATCCCAATGTAAAAATCATTGCAGTTGAACCGGCTGATTCCCCTGTTCTTTCGGGTGGAAATCCAGGTCCTCACAAAATTCAAGGTATTGGAGCTGGTTTTATTCCAAAAAATTACAACCCAAGCGTTGTAGATGAAATTATTCAGGTTAGTAACGACAATGCAATTCTAACCTCACGTCAATTGGCAAAAGAAGAAGGTTTGTTGGTTGGAATATCTTCGGGAGCAGCAGCTTACGCATCTACACTAGTGGCTTTACGCCCCGAAAATAAAGGAAAAGTAATTGTAACATTATTGCCCGATACTGGCGAACGCTATTTATCAACATTGCTTTATGCATTTGAGGAATATCCGCTGTAAAATGCTCCCTAATTCCCACGATGGTGTACATTAAAACAAAAAATATTAAAAAATTAATCACTACTGACCGACAAATAAAACAGAAAAAAGGGAAGTTCTCATAAAGA
>JACDZH010000465.1 GCA_013426815.1 Paludibacter sp. | reverse complement strand
GTGGCCAGCATTCATGGTAAGTACTGCATCAACTTTGGATGCTGAATAGTTACAATTTAAGTAACATACAAAACCTCGAATGAACTACTGTCCTGCTCATTTCACACACTAGGAGAGAAACCACCGATCAATATGAAAAAATCGAAACAAAGAAAAATACGCCGTCAAATCATCGAGGAGGAGCGAGCAAACGTTTATGGACACGATGATGCCGGGCCGCCGCCAAAGCCATCCGAACTTTCCCAGAAACCAAAAAAAAAATCGCCGTGCCCTTGTGGCAGCGGGAAAAAGTTTAGCGAATGCTGTCGAGCGAAATGGGACGACTCCCGAAATTTCCTTCCGGGCGCCGTCGCGATGTTCGTTGAGGAGCAGCGCCGGCTCGCAGCAGCGAAAAAGGGGAAATAGGGGACGTTGATAATTTAATAACTTATGAAAATATCAAATCGCCCAACAATTCATTCCAGCGGACGGGCCACGAGGTGGCCCGCCGCTGAATTCTAACGTTATGTGTATAGGAGATGGGCCCAATGCGTAATAGAATGGCAATTTTGTTCCTGATATTTCAAGGATTTTTTGCTGTTTCATTTTCGCAAGATTCAAGCGGCGTTAAGAAATGCTCTATATATCCAAACACATGGTTAAAATGCAGTTACTTTCGGAAACAACTATTGCCCGACATGCCCCTCGCCACGCAAGTTGTTATTGACAAAGGAATTTTTGTCGATGACTCTTTGACATTGCATTTTTCAGAACCTGATCTTGATGCGGTTGATTTTAACGGCGACAGCATTTCTCAACTCGATGTATTTGGTGTCGGATTTGCTTTTGTAAATAAAAGGGGCAATGTTATCATAATGCACACATACGACAATGGACCTGATTATTTCGTAGATGGGTTGGCGAGATTTGTTTCAAATGGAAAAATCGGGTTTGTTGATCGAGAACTTAACGTAAGAATCGCCGCTCAATTTGATGCGGCGTTTCCATTTGAAAATGGAGTCTCGAAAGTAGGTTTTGATTGCTGTTTGGTTTCTGCTGATAATTTGGTTTCTGCTGATAATTTGGTTTCTGCTGATAAATTTGGAGAACACCACTATTGGGAATGTAAAACATGGCAGTATATTAACAAATCAGGTGCTCCGGTCAAAGCAAATGAAAAAGCAAAAAAACATTAGTGCCCATCACTAGTGTCCGGTTGCTAATCAAATAATTTCAGTTGCTTACATGCAGGCTCG
>JACDZH010000464.1 GCA_013426815.1 Paludibacter sp. | reverse complement strand
CAACAAAGTCGCTCTTTTTCATTTTTTGCTGTTACCCCTAACGACCGAGGCTATGCGCATCCTGCGGTTTGCGGGAGTATTCACTGTCGCACAGCGACAAGGTGAATGCGGGCGCAAAACCTCCGAAATGCACGTCAGCCAGCAGGTGCGCATAGGCGTGTGTTGGCAGCTGGCCATTTAGTCGTGATATAGTCTTCATTTTTCGAGTTATGTTATTGTCTGTCAGTGTAAATGTCAGATTTCTTTTCTTGTTGTTTTCTTGTCAGCCGAGCAAAAATAAGCAAAATAGTTGTCTAAATGCACAAAGCTAAAATAATCAACTCTCCACAGTTCATTGTTTTTTTTCTTTCAAAACGCATCTTAACTGTCTAACCGAAAAAAAACAATGTACTGTGACCGCTCTGCCTATTATGAAAAAGCTATAAAAGCCACTGCAAGGCGTTTGAATATAACACTAACTTGTTGTGGCTTTTTTTGCTTTTTGGGCGATTATTATATATAAAATCGATTACTTTATAAAATCAAGAAATTCACCTTTACTTTTTATTTCTTTGCAAGCGGAAATAAATTGTTCTATTTCAAAACAGTGTAATTTGGATTTATATTCTATTAGTCTCGATAGCATACCTTTTGTAACTCGCTCATCGTGAATAATTGGTGCTAAATAAAATGCGTATATGTCATAATCTGGATATTTCTTTTCAACTATTCTAATGTGGTCTGGAACTGATGCTCCTTCGGCCGACCATTGTAGAGCTTTAGGACGAATAGTTGTTAACTCAACGACAATTAAATTATTATCAACAAATAAAATCAAATCTGGATCACCTATTGGACCACCTGGTGCTTGTGAAGGTATACCAAAATGTCCAATTTTACCATACCAAATAACTTCATCAATAATTTTATTCTCTTCTAAAACTTTAAAAAATTGATAAAATAAATATTCTAATCTAGAACCTCTCAAACTTTTACTATTAATGAGGTCCTTACCATTGAATTTTGAAACAATATTTAAATATTGAGTATATTCCCTACTGAAATTTTTAGAATTTATATGTTCGATAATTTCATTCTCAATATGAGTTTTATTATGAGAATTGATATTCTCATCGACTATCCCCTCAATTACTATATCTCCACCGCCAAAAGTATGATTAATGGATTTAAGAACATGACCATTTTTTTTCACTATTGACCGACAAAAATTAAAAACTGTCGGATTTTAAATTTATATA
>JACDZH010000102.1 GCA_013426815.1 Paludibacter sp. | reverse complement strand
AATATTGTTGATAAACAACCATATAACAAATTAATTCAAATAATGTCTATTAATTGAAATCCACTGCATTTGTTTGGAGCGGGTTTTACTTTTAAAAATAAAATTTGCATATTTTTTTTAAAACCACAATGGGTATATTTAAATAAAATCCACTATTTTTTTATAAATTTGCAGTTCAATATTCGCAAGATTAATTTTTTTGTAACCACTTGCTATGAATAGAGATAATATAAATTAGATTTGATAAGAGAGCGCAGATTTACGCCGGATTTGAAGACTTGCCTGCGACAAGCAGGTCAATAAAGAATTTCCTCTTGCCTATGGCGAATCAAAAAAACATAGTTCTTTAAATCATTCACAAACCCGATAGCTATCGGGAAAGAAAAAAAATCCATTTGAAAATCCGATTTTTGAAATAATATCGGCAGAATTCCAATAAATCGGAATATTCCATCAGCAAAATATGAGTTTATCGGAGTTCCATTGAGTTGCTTTAAAAGATAAAGTCCAATTATTCATACACATATAACATTTAAAATGACTAATAAAGTACTATTCATACTTAGCATATTTTTAAGTTTTAATATTACTGCACAAACTCCATATCGAACACAAGTGTTTAGTTCTAATATAAAAACCTTGCAAATTAGTATTCAAGGCGATAAAATGGGATTACCAATAATGGAATTAAACAGTTCAAGTTTTCTTCAAATCAGTTTTGACGAAATGTCTCATAAAGCCCACTTGTTTAGTTATAAAGTCTTACATTGTAATGCCAATTGGACAAAATCTAATTTAAACTCTAACGAGTATTTGAAAGGTTTTTCAACCGCAAATATTACGGATACAAAACTGTCAGTCAACACAACATTTCTATATACACATTACACTTTCCTTTTGCCAAACGAAGATTTTGGATTTAAAATTTCGGGAAACTATGTTATAATTATTTATGATGACAATCTAGTAGAAAAACCAATAGCCCAAGTCTGTTTTTCAATAGTGGAATCAAAGGTAAATATATCGGCTATTTTACGAGGAAATACAGATGTCGAACTCAATGGACGGTTACAACAAATCGACTTTGAAATAAATCTAAATGGTTATACTGTCAGTGAACCAGCATCTGAATTAATGGTTGAAGTAAGACAGAATAATAGAATTGATAATCATGTTACAGAATTGAAACCAACTTATATTTTAGGTTCCAAATTGAGCTACATCAACAACAAAGATTTAATTTTTGAGGGTGGAAATGAATACCATCGCTTCGACATTTCGTCGGTATATGCTGCCGGCGAAGGAGTTGATTTCATCCGTTTCGAGCAACCGTCGTACAATGCCTATCTATATCCAAACAAAATTCAAACTTCCAAAACCTTTATGCAGGAAATGGATGTAAATGGAAATTTTATTATCAATATGCAAAATGCTCAGGATGATGATGTTGAAGCTGATTATATGATTGTACATTTCATTTTACCCACCAAGCAGCCATTTTTTGATGGGCAAGTATATTTAGGCGGGGAATTTAATTACAATCTATTGAATGATGTGACTAGGATGAAATATGATATAAATACGGGAATGTATTTTCAAAATGTATTACTTAAACAGGGTGGTTACAATTATCAATATTGGTTTGTATCTAAAGGAGAACAAAAAGCTTCCACACAACGTGTGGATGGAAGTTATTGGCAAACCCGCAATGAATATGCAATATATGTTTATCACCGTGCTTGGAGTGAAAGATATGATAGATTAGTAGGAGTAAAATTAATTCATAATTAATTATTTAGCAAAAATGAAGGTGTATAAATTCGGTGGTGCATCAGTGCGCTCGGCAGAGGGAATTCGAAATATATTTCGAATAGTTTCCGGTTTAAACGACAATTTATTTATTGTGGTTTCGGCAATGGGAAAAACAACTAACGCAATGGAAGTTGTATTAGAACATTTTATGAAAGCAGATCGTGCTGCTTCATTGCATAAACTGGCTGAAATAGAAGCCTATCATTACGAAATTATTGCTCAATTATTTGCTGACCAAAAATTAGCAAAAGCAGCAGTTGAACCACTTTTTGAAGAACTGAAAAACAACTTATCAGAAGGTGTGGGCGATGATTATGACCGTTGGTACGATCGGTTGGTTTCTTATGGCGAAGTGATTTCAACCCGCATAGTTTCGGCTTTTTTATCCGAATCTGCAATTGAGAATGTTTGGTTGGATATGCGTCAACTATTGGTAACAGACAGTAATTACAGAGAAGCCAACGTGCGAATGGATGAATCGCAAATTCGACTTCAGCAGGCTGCTGATTTCACTAAAAACAGAATTTATATTGGTCAGGGTTTTATTGGTGCTAATATTAAAGGAGATCCGACAACTTTGGGACGAGAGGGTTCAGATTATTCGGCTGCGGTTGTTGGTAATTTGTTGGATGCCCAAAGTGTTACGATCTGGAAAGACGTTCCAGGTATTTTAAACGCCGACCCACGTATATTTCAGGATACAGTACTTATTCCCGAAATGACCTATTTAGATGCAGTGGAATTAGCATACAGCGGCGCTCAAATTATACATCCAAAAACTATAAAACCACTCGAGAACAAACAAATTCCTCTTTATGTTTGTCCTTTTGGAAGTCCCAAAGAAGCCGGTTCGGTAATAAAAGCTACTACTGAAAAACCAATTGATGTACCGGTACTGATATTACGTAAAAATCAGGTATTGGTCACGATACGTCCCCGTAATTTTTCGTTTGTACTCGAAGAAAGTCTCTCCAAAGCTTTTGCAGTAATGAATAAACATCGACTCAAAATAGCCATGATACAAAGTTCAGCTATTAGCATTTCGGTATGTGTTGACAATTCGCGTTACCTGACCGGAGCTTTAGACGAGTTGGCGAACGAATTTAAAGTAAATTATAACTACGCACTGGAATTGCTTACTATACGAGGCATTAACGATGAGATTGTACATAAAACAACCCTTGGAAGAACTATTTTGCTAACACAAAGAACCCGCCGAAGCGGAAGATATTTGATGAAAGAAATTTAAGTAAAAAAATGTCAGATTTCTAGGTCTGACATTTTTTTACTTATCTATGATTTAATCCTATTTTTTAAAAGAAATAACTTACTGAAGGTACAACTCTATGGTTATTAATAATATAAGGATTTATTACACGACCATTACTTTGCAGCTTGCCATATTCGGTTGCGGTCAGGTCATATTCTAAGCCAAATTTTAGGTTTGGCAAATTATAACTTAAGTGTGGAGCTACACGATACACGCAGTCGAGCATTATTTGGTTATAAACGCCATAACCATAAGCTGATATTTACCATTTTTTGAAATTAAAGCTTGGCTTGCTCCCAAATTTTGTGAATATCCCAGAAAAATACCAATTTGGAATTTTTTTCCATAAACCGCATTCATCCAAGTGCTTATCATATTTAAATTTGTAAATGATTTAGGTGTACCTGTTGCGGTAGTATCACTTACGCCATATCCACAGGGTACAACGTAATCTGTAAGGTTTTGTCCCAAAATCGACTTGACTTTAAACTGAAACTTAGTATTAATAAACTGTGTATATGCTACTACACTTACCGAACTGAGTTTTTCTTTACTAGGTTTAATGATTTTTGCATCTATGCCAACTCCCGTTGTCCAATGTTCTGTTTTACATTCAGTTCCTAAAAACATGTCGGGCAGCATTGCATTTTTTAAGTAAACTGCGCTCGCCCCAAATGGACCTTGCGAAGTATATTGCATTTGGTAACTTGCGGCTACCAATACCGAAAACGTTTTTTTCAAATTGTATTTAAATCTAATTTGCGGACTGCGATTAAATGGTTGAAACGGCGAACCAGTATTTAGGGAGGGTATTGTTGGCATTACACTTCCAAACAAAGGATGCCATGTTTGACCTACTAATAATTCGGATTTTATCCAATTTAATTTTGTGTAAGCATGACGAATGCGTAAAACGTAGAAGTTAGAAGCAAATCCGGCAAAATCGGTTTCAATTTTTGCCGAAGATTTTGCACCTAAAATATCTGCGCCTGTTATATCAAAGCCAAATCGAGTGGCAATACTAAGCATTTCAGATTGAGGAATTGCATTTACATCTTCATTTGTTAATAAATCAATCTCAATTGGTTTTGGAAAAAGATGAAACAAGCCATCAATAGCTTCAACATTCTGACGTGAATTGTAATGAAAATCACTACGAATAAAACCATAAAATTTATATTTAATGGGTTCTTGAGCAAATAAAAATAATGAAATAGAGCTAAAAATTAAAAAAAGGATTTTTTTTAAATTCATAAGATTTTTTTTAATTGATTTACCTGAAATGGGATTTGATTTTTTTTAAAATTAAAAAACGGACCAACATCTATCTATTTAGCTGCTGGTCTGTAAATTGTGCATAAGAGTTACTCTTCTGCGAATATAACTTTTGGATGCTTTCTTTCTTTGAAAGCTTTTATCCAATTAGGAATTGCATTGTAAAATACCACACAAGCACATCCAAAAATTGTTATTGATAAAGCAAGATTTATTATTCCCTGTGTTAATGTTTTACCATATTGAAGTTGTGGTAAATAGATGTTAAAAATATTCTTTAAACCTGCATAAACAGTTGTAAAACCAATAAATATAAATGGAACAATGGTAATCCATGCATATCTAATTTTTCCTATAATGATAATATACGATGTTCCAACTGCTAAAGCAATTGATGCAAGAAGCTGATTAGCAGTCCCAAACATAGGCCAGATAGTGGAAACACTTCCGGTATATATAAAATAACCCCAGCAAAACACAATCATCAAACTGGCAATAATGTTACCCGGCAACCAGTTGGTTTGCCCGAAAGGAGCATATATTTTTCCGAGCATTTCCTGCAACACAAATCATCCAATTCGTGTTCCGGCATCAATGGTTGTAATTATAAACAATGCTTCGAACATAATGGCAAAATGGTACCAATACGACATTAATCCATTCAATCCCGGAATAGAAGAGAATATCTGAGCCATTCCCACACCTAAAGAAACAGCACCACTGGTACGTCCGGCAATTTTTTCTCCAACTTCGGCTGATAGTTGGGTGAGATTAGTATCTACAAATCCCATAGCATGAATTTTAGGAAGAATTGCAGAAAATTTTTCGGCAGGAACATTGATGGCAAAATAGTCCAAAGGTAATAAACTTGAAGCAGCAATCAAGGCAAGAATATTTACCATTGCTTCAACAAGCATGGCACCAGAAGCAATACTTTTAATATGCGATTCTTTCATTATCATTTTTGGAGTAGTGCCCGAACTTACCAATGCATGAAAACCAGATATAGCACCACAAGTTATAGTAATAAATAAATACGGAAATAAAGTGCCAGGAATTATTGGTCCGCCACCATATATAAAATCTGTAAATGCCAGCATGTGCAAGGTAGGAGCAACCCATATTACGCCAATGGCAAGCATTCCAATTACAGCAATTTTCATAATTGAACTCAGATAATCGCGGGGAGAAATCAACAGCCAAACAGGCAAAACTGAGGCTGCAAAACCGTATCCAATTAGTAAAATAGTTAATGTTTTGTGATTGAATGTAAACTACGAAACAAAAGGAGAGTTGGGAATGTATCGTCCAAAGATTACAGCTAGTGTAAGTAATGTAACTCCCATGAGGGTGGCTTCTATCGTTTTTCCTTTTCGGAATTTAAACATCCACAATCCCATGAAAATGGCAATCGGGATAGTGGAAGCAATGGTGAATGTGCCCCAAGAACTATCTGCTAGTGCATTTACAACCACTAATCCCAAACCTGCCATAGCAATGACTAAAATTAACAAAATAGCAATAGAAGCTGTAAAACCACTTACTTTATTAATTTCAACACGTGCAATTTCAGCTAACGATTTTCCATCGGAGCGGGTAGAGGCATAAAGAATTATAAAATCGTGTATTGCACCTGCAAAAACTGAACCTACCAACATCCAAATAAATCCCGGAAAATATCCAAATTGCGCTGCCAAAACCGGTCCAACTAGAGGTCCTGCACCTGCAATAGCTGCAAAATGATGTCCGAATAAAACCCATTTACTCATTGGAACATAATTCTGACCATCGTAAAGTCGATCGGAAGGCATTGAGCGCAAATCATTTATGGTTGCTAATTTAGAAACAACAAAACTAATGTAAAATCGATATGCAATTACTAAAAAAAGTATTGCACCAATTACTAAGGGCATGGCATTCATAATAGTTCTGAAAAAATTAAAGTATGAATAATTTAAAGAATGAAAAATTTAAATTGTCAATTTGTTAAATGTTCAATCAGTATTTTAAATCCAATTCCAATTAAAATTAAACCTCCTATTGCTTCTACTTTTATGTGAAATCGTTTTCCGAAATGAACACCGATATACATACCTATCATAGTGAAAATAAAGCTGATAGTACCAATGATGGTAATTGCTTTCCAAATTAAACCTGAATAGGGAACAAATACAATACCTGTAGCAAACGCATCAATACTTGTTGCAAGTGCCAACGTTAAAAGCAAAGTCAACTTGAATGGATTTGAAGTTTCACTATTTTCGGACCTATGAGTTTGGAAACTCTCTAAACCCATTTTTCCACCAATTAGAGTCAGCAAGCCAAATGCTAACCAATGGTCGTAACTCATCATGTGTTTAACAAAACTAATCCCTGCAGCATAACCTATTAATGGCATTAAAGCTTGAAATAATCCAAACAGTAAAGCCATAAAAAAAGTAGGACAGAAATACATTTTCTTAACTAGAATTCCTTTACTGATCGAAACCGCAAAACAATCCATTGCTAAACCGATACCGATAATAATGATGTAGAGAATATCCATAAATATGAATTTAAAAATTTGAAAATAAATGAAAAGTAAATCAATATAATAAAGATGAATTATGTGAAGTATTACTAATAAATCTTCCTAAATTTTCAAATTTTAAAATAACCGAATTTTCAAATCATTTTCTTCACCTGCTCATAAACATTCTTACCATTGAATCCAAGTTTTTCGTCCAAAACAGTGTATGGAGCTGAGTAACCAAATGATTCTAATCCCCAAATTTTTCCGTTTGCACCAACCAAACCAAGAAGGTTAACAGGAAGTCCTGCTGTCAGACCGAAAATTTTGGCATTATGTGGCAAAACACTTTCTTGATATGCTACGGATTGGCTACGAAAAAGACCTTCAGAGGGAACTGATACTAAACGAATTTTTACACCATCATCTCGAAGTAATTTTGCTCCCTCGTATAATGTCGAAACTTCTGATCCGGAAGCAACTAAAATAACATCTGGGTTATCATCTGATTCTACAATATAACCACCTTTTTGAGCTTGTGCGGCTTGAACTTTGCGACTTTCTACTGCAGGTAAATCCGCAATATTTTGACGTGAAAGTATCAAACCAGATGGAGTTGTGGTATTTTCTAATGCCATTTTCCATGCAACAGTACATTCTTCTACATCAGCCGGACGCAATACCAGCATTGAATTATGACCTTTGTGGTTTTTCAATTTTTCCATTAACCGAATTTGAGCTTCTTGTTCCACAGGTTCATGTGTTGGACCGTCTTCACCAACGCGAAAAGCGTCATGAGTCCAGATAAATTTTACTGGTTGTTCCATCAAAGCAGCCATACGAACTGCTGGTTTCATATAATCGGAAAAAACAAAGAATGTAGCACAAGCAGCAATTACACCACCATGTAAACTCATGCCAATACAAACGCAAGCCATTGTCAATTCGGCTACACCGGCTTGAAGAAATGCGCCTGAAAAATCATTTTTTGTAAATGCTTTGGTGTTTTTCAGAAAACCATCTGTTTTGTCGGAGTTCGACAAGTCAGCACTTGAAACAATCATATTTTCAACTTGTTTAGCCAATTCACCCAACACTGTTGCCGACGCTGAACGAGTTGCTTGATTAGGTTTTTGAACTATTGCATCCCAGTTTACATTTGGAGTTTTGCTGGCAAAGAAGAAATCCATTTTGGCAGCTAACTCAGGATTTGTATTTGCCCATGATGACTTAATTGCTTGTTTTTGAGCAACAATTACAGCAAGTTCTTCGGCACGTTTTGCATATAATGCTTTTGTTTCTTCGAAAAGAACAAATGGATTTTCAGGATTTCCACCTAAATTTTTAATACTTTCGGCGTACGAAGCGCCACATTCGCCAAGCGGCATTCCATGAGTTGCACATTGACGTTCAAAGTTGGAACCATCAGCTTTCAAAGCACCTTTACCCATAATTGTTTTACCAATAATCAGTGTCGGTTTGGTTTTTTCGGCTTTTGCTTCTCTCAGAGCTGTACGAATTTCAATTGCGTCATTTCCATTAATTTCAATAACTTTCCAACCCCATGCCAAATATTTTTGAGCTGTATTTTCGCTGGTAACCGACTTTGTATCAGTCGAAAGTTGAATGTCATTCGAGTCATAAAACATAATTAAATTATTTAATCCCAAGTGACCGGCTAAACGACCTGAACCTTGTGAAATTTCTTCCTGAACACCACCATCGGAAATAAAAGTATAAATGGTTTGACTCATCACTTCACCAAAACGTGCTTTCAGAAATTTAGCTGCAATGGCAGCACCCACGGCGTAAGTATGACCTTGTCCGAGTGGTCCTGATGTGTTTTCTACACCACGCATTATATCAACTTCGGGATGACCTGGAGTTGAACTATCCCATTGACGAAACTGAGCCAATTCCTCCATTGTATATTTTCCGGTGCAGGCAAGAACCGAATAAAGCATTGGCGACATGTGACCCGGATCGAGAAACATACGGTCGCGGCTTTCCCAGGTAGGATCTTTTGGGTCGTATTCCAAAAACTCGGAATAAAGTACATTGATAAAATCAGCACCACCCATAGCACCACCAGGGTGACCTGATTTGGCTTTTTCAACTGCCGAAGCTGCCAATATTCGAATATTATCAGCTGCACGATTTAAAACTTTTGTTGAGTTCATACTTTTAATATTGTTGGTTTATTTTTTTTATTGAAAATGATAAATGCTACAACATTTCTTTAATAAGATTTTGAAGTTATTGAAATTTGAAGTTTCTAAAACTTGTATCCCAAAGTATAATTAAACCCCCAATTACTGCTTGTATTTATTCCAAAACCGGGAATATACCACGGAAAAACTTCTCCAATTGGGTCTTTTCCAATTATATTTCTTTTTCGCATTGTCCAACCCATAAAAATATTTTTTAAAACTTCAACTTGAACTCCTGCAACTAATTCGTACCATGTTTTAGTTGCAATTTGGTTGTTGTATGACAAAGTTTCAGAGCCATGCCAATAATCATCGGTAATTGTAACGTTTGTAATGTCATATTTAAAACTACTCATTCCGAATCTTAAACCGAGTAAAAATAAATTATTTGTAGGTATTATATCTTTTTTTTGCTTAATCAGATTAAAATCAACACCAATTCGTCCAAATAAACCATTGGTTTTAAACCCTGCATTATTAGTTGTAAGTTTATTTGCACCTGCAAAACCTATTTCAACAATTGGATAGTATTTATGTTTCAAATCTACTTGTAATCCACTTTCCATCGAATATGTTTCTCCTTTATTCATTGCCGAACTGACCAACGATACCACATCAGTTTGTATTGTGAATCCGTTCCACCATTTAATTTCAGGCATTTTTGCATCCTTCTTTTCCTGAGCTTGAACCGAAAAAACTGCCAAGCACAAAAACAGACTACTAATATGTTTTATATATTTGTAAATGATCTGCATTGGTAGTATTAACATTGTGATTGGTAATTTTTAATGAATCGTTATGATTGGAAGTGAGTACAGTATCTATCGAAAATGCTTTCACACAGCCACATTCCAAAGATAAATATTGATCAAAATTGGTGTGCAATATGGTGATTGTATCTGTATTCTGATTGAATTTAATTTCAAACTTCGATACAGTTGCAAACTTATTTAACGGGATATCGATTTCACTAATCGCTTTCTGATTATCGTACAAAATAGAATCAACCCGCATATTTAGTGAATTCAAGCCACGAACTGTCAAACTATCAATGGTATTTTTTGAAATTGTGTATTTGTTTGTAATTGGATTGTAAGTTTTTTTGTAAAAACTAACACCCATTTTCACATATCTGTCTTTTCGGCAATTATCGTCAACCACGCACGAAACGCTCAGTAATATGAAGATTATTAATAATGTTAATATTGTCTGTTTCATTTCTTTTTAATCTTAATTGCTTGTCAATTTGTAAATTAGTTAAATTTAGAATTGATTAAATAGTAAATGATTAAATGCTTAATCAAAGGAATTTTCTGACTTCGGTTTTTAACTTCTCAATAGCCATTTCACTTGGAGTATTTTCGCTTTGGCTATAAGTCTGAATAATCCTTTGAGCCAATTCGGAGGCTGGTTCGGTTGGATTACATTTTGATGCACAGGTATTTATCAATCGAATTAAACTTTCATGAGCATTTCGTACATAGTTCCAAACTTCATCGCTAACATAAATTTGTTGCGACAAGTTATGAGTAAATTCCTGACGTACACCTGCCAATAATTGTGTATGAAGTTCCATATTGGTCATCCCCGGCTTTGCAATACCTACTATCAGGTTATTGGGTGTAGTCCGTTCCAACACCAACACCAAACGTTCGTATGCTCGCAATCGGATAGGAGTAATGACCGATGCACTGTCTTTGCGTAATTCAAAATTACGTCGCTTCTCTTCGCTTCGTAATAGTTTTTCAATCAGTAAATAAGCTGTTAATAATACCAATAAGGCTGGCAAAACTATCTTTAGAATTTCCATATCAATTATCTTTCTAAAATTTCAAAATTAGCTTTTATTGAAATTTAGTTAGTTTATTATTAGTATTTTACTTCCTTGTTTTTTGTAATTTTATTTCTATTGGTTGCAAAGTTACCAAACATCCTTTAGGCATTTTAAGCAGTTCCTGTTCAATGATTTTATAGAGGCATTCGAGCACTATTGATTTATCAATTATTTCAATAATAATGGGAAGTTTTTCGGTTAATTCCCAAAATCGTGAAGAATCTATCCGATTATTGTTTGGTCCATAGCCCATTATCCCACGATAAACAGTTACTCCAGCAATTCCTTTTTGTTTTGCTAACGTTAAAAGGTGTTCGTAAAGCAAATCGAAACCAATCGTAACTACTCAGCACCCCTAGAAAAGGATCAATCGTTATTTGCCACGGCAAGG
>JACDZH010000463.1 GCA_013426815.1 Paludibacter sp. | reverse complement strand
TTTACTGCAAAGTAACTAATTTTATTTCAATTAATTACAACTTATATAATGTCTAGTATATATCATCTCTTAATTAAATATGCTTCAATTATGATTCCTTCATAATTTTAATCACTCAATAATTTCTTCATTTCTTCATTAATAGCTTTTATATCCTGAGACATAATTTTAACAGGTTTATTTATCAGCAGTTTTGCAATTTGTTTCGCTTTCTGCTTCTGGTTGGTTTCATCGTATAACTTCGCTAATCTATATAAAGGTATAAAACGGTTGGGGATCATTTCCGAAGCTAATATCAAACATTTCTCTGCTTCTTTATATTGCTTCATTTTCTGATAGTTATCAGCCATTTGCAACTGTAAGTCAATATCATTCATATAGTGCGAAGCTTCGATAAATAGCCGATTACTTTCTATGTTTCTGTCAATAAAATTCAGTTCGGCAGCATAATTATATAAGAATAAACCATTTCGGTTCATGGATTTATACAAACGAGCATAATGGGGCATTACTGCTTTTGTTTCTCCTGCTAACGAACGCTGGGCAATTGAATTCCAACGATACTCATCGTAAAACATATTACAAGTAATCATCAATAAAACAACTGAGACAACCAATACAGTCGGCTTAATAATTGAGAAAATTCTTTGCAGTATTTCCCAGCGTTTTGCTTCATGCTGAATGATATATGCCGCACAAAAAATCGCCAGTAGCATTACAAACGGATATGACAATGGATACGAGAAACAGGCAAACACACTTGCACCAACAAGGCAAAGCATAGCATAAAACCTTTCCCAGTTCTTATTTCTACGATATTCACGGATAAGAAAGAAAACAAAAAAGCCCATTAATAAGGCACCCACCAAACCATATTCCACTAAAAACAAGAGATATTCATTAAACGGATGTTTTACAATATCTGCCAACATTACAAACGAACTATTGGGATGATTCCTAAAATATTCTGCTTGATAAAGCATATATTCCCGCTGAAAACCACCCATGCCATGACCGAATACTGGCTTATCGGCTATCATGTGAGCGGAACATTTCCAGATTAACAAACGCCCATTAGCAGAATCTTTCTTCAGGAAATACAACCCCGCCAATAGGATCATGATTAGCAGACTGCTTGCCAATATTTTAGTATGGAAATTCCAATTCTTTAACCATTTTAAATTTAATACTTTTATTAACCTGAGTTCGGGATAAGAAAGTGTGTCAAAAAGTTGTATCATAGG
>JACDZH010000101.1 GCA_013426815.1 Paludibacter sp. | reverse complement strand
TTGCTTGTGTTAGCTATAAAAATGAATTTTAGGTACAACACCCGATACTCATATAGGTTAATTAATTATATAAATGCGTTTGATTTTAAATCTAATTACATGACAAGAATTTGGAACTGGAATTAAAATGCTATATATCAACTATATATATTTGGAGTTTCACTGCAAACTCAACTCAAATTTATTTGGTCATGTTTAAATATATTGATGTATTGAGATAGCATATAGACATTTAGACGTCCTTGTTACAAATGATTGAAGAACCTCGTTATCCTTTGCAGAATGATAGATTAAGAATAGCTAAATGAATTTTTTATTGGTGGAATTTTAGGCGGAGTCATCATTATCTTTTATATGTTGTGTAAACTTTTTTTTTAAAGATACTATGAACAAAATGCAAATTAAATGTTAGAAATGCATAAAGTATAACTGTTGCAAAAAAAGCAAATATATAATTGCAAGTAAGTTAAAAATTATATAATAGAATAATATTGAAGTTTTTAATTATATGTTAGATAAGCTAAGTGAGATAGTTGCAATTTGGGAAACACAATTAAAAAGCTTCAGGTGGTGAAATCTATAAGGAATAAACTTCACTGAAAAAATGTACAAAAATTTTCATCTATTACATGAGTAAATATTGAAAACAAAATCTTTCCTTAATAACATATTTTTCAGAACTGATGAAAAATGGAAATAGAAAATTATTAAATACTTCTATAAAAGTTTGCTATTAGAGATGTCAATATTCGATATTTAAGTTTGAGTTTTGAATAACCTTTTGACATTTAAAAATTCTTAAATTGATGGTGAATAATTGTCAGAATTGGAATTGGAATTGGAATTGGATTTTAATTGAATGTAGTCAAAATTTTGTTCCAATAGGTATATAAAATATTAAAATACAATTCTCACAGAATTTGCAATTGTATATAATTTATGAAATAATTGTAATCAAAATAAATTAGAAATGGATATTGCTGTAGTAGGAACAGGTTATGTTGGTTTAGTTTCAGGCACTTGCTTTGCAGAAACCGGTAATAATGTTACATGTGTTGATATTGATCTTGAAAAAGTCTCAAAACTATCATCCGGTAGTATTACTATCTATGAACCAGGTCTTGAAAAAATATTTTTAAGAAATTTGAGAGAAGAACGTCTGAAATTTACATCAAATCTTTCTGAAGGTTTATTGAATGCGGAAATAATATTTCTGGCACTACCCACCCCTCCAGGAGAAGATGGCTCAGCCGACTTAAAATATGTGCTTGGAATTGCCAAAGAAATAGGGAAGATACTTACTACTTACAAAGTCATAGTAAATAAAAGTACTGTGCCAGTCGGCACAGCTGAGAAAGTTAGAAATGCAATTTTGGCAAATTATAGTGGCGAATTTGATGTTATTAGTAATCCCGAATTTTTACGTGAAGGAGTTGCTGTTGATGATTTTATGAAGCCGGATCGTGTTGTTATTGGTACTGTGTCTGAACGTGCAAGAAACCTGATGACAAAATTATACTCTCCTTATGTTCGACAAGGGAATCCCATCATTTTTATGGATGAAAAAAGTGCAGAATTAACAAAATATGCTGCAAATTCATTCCTAGCAACAAAAATCTCTTTTATAAATGAAATTGCTCAGTTTTGCGAGAGAGTTGGTGCAGATGTAGATATGGTTCGCCGAGGTATAGGTAGTGACGAAAGAGTCGGTAAGAGATACCTTTTCCCTGGTATAGGTTATGGCGGAAGTTGTTTTCCTAAGGATGTAAAAGCATTAATCAAATCGGCAGAAGATGTTGATTATGATTTCAAAATATTGAAGTCAGTTGAAGATGTAAATGAGTTACAGAAGCTTCACTTGATTCCAAAAATTAAATTTTTTTTTACAAATAATTTAAATGGAAAACATTTTGCACTTTGGGGTTTAGCATTTAAACCCAATACTGATGATATCAGAGAAGCACCTGCTTTATATCTGATAAAAGAATTAATAGCTGAAGGAGCAACTATCACTGTGTATGATCCCGAAGCAATGGATAATGTGAAACAAATTTTTGGAAATGCAATTGTTTTCGCTGATAACCAATATGCCGCACTAAAAGGGGCTGATGCACTTATTATTGCTACCGAATGGAGTGAGTTTAGAACACCTGATTTCTTAAAAATTGAAAATGAATTGAATTCAAAAGTTATTTTTGATGGTAGAAATGTATTCGATGTACAGCAAATGAAAGAACTAGGTTATCACTATGTAAGCATTGGTCGTACTTTTTGAAAATCTGATATGTCAAACAAAAGAATTTTAGTTACTGGTGGTGCCGGATTTTTGGGTTCCCATTTATGTGAACGTTTATTGAACGAAGGAAATGATATAATCTGTTTAGACAATTACTTTACAGGATGTAAAAATAATGTAAAACATTTATTAGATAACCATAGTTTTGAATTAGTAAGGCATGATGTAACAACACCTTATTATGCCGAAGTAGATGAAATCTATAATCTAGCTTGCCCTGCTTCACCTCCTCATTATCAGCATAACGCAATAAAGACTATGAAAACGTCTATATACGGTGCTATGAATATGTTGGGGCTTGCAAAGAGGACTAAAGCAACCATTCTACAAGCTTCAACCAGTGAGGTGTATGGAGACCCAATTGAACATCCCCAGACAGAATCTTATTGGGGTAATGTAAATACCGTTGGCATCCGTTCATGTTACGATGAGGGTAAGCGTGCTTCCGAAACCCTATTTATGGATTATCATAGACAAAATGGTGTAAAGATAAAGATTATCCGAATTTTTAATACCTATGGACCAAGGATGAATCCTTATGATGGTCGTGTTGTATCCAACTTTATTGTACAGGCAATAAAAGGCGAAGATATTACGATTTATGGCGATGGAAGTCAAACGCGTAGTTTTCAATATGTGGATGACCTAATTGAGGGAATGATACGTACAATGAGAACCGATGATTCTTTTATTGGTCCGGTAAATATTGGTAATCCTGTAGAGTTTACTATGCTTGAATTAGCTGAAAAAGTATTAAGACTTACTACATCTAAGTCAAAAATTATTTATTTACCTTTACCACAAGATGACCCACATCAAAGACAGCCTGATATTTGCTTAGCTAAAGAAGAACTCGGATGGGAACCTAAAATTCAACTAGAAGAAGGACTTGAAAAAACTATACAATATTTTGATAAGTTGATATCTTTATAAATTTTAAACAAAACAATTCAAAAAGAACAGATTTTGTACATTACAAGATATCAGATCACAATTATTATTTTTAATATTTAACAGTCCCGATACTAATTTGAAAATTTTAGAAGTTATTAGACAAGCAAAACCTAAAATGATATATATTGCGGCTGACAGACATCGACCAACATAACATGATGATTTAACAAAATGTGTAGAAACAATAAATTTAGTAAATCTAATTGATTTGGATTGTCAAGTTGAAACAATATTTAGAAATGGAAATTTTGAATGAGGATATAATGTAAATAATGCCATTTCTTGGTTTTTCAAAAAATAAAAAAAGGAATTATAATTGAGGATGATGTATATCCTCATCCTGATTTTACTTATATTGCGATGAATTATTATATTAATATAAGTATGTAATTAGTGTTAAATTTATTTCCGGAAGAAATGCTTTTAATTTTGTAGTTGTTGCAAATGCCTATGGTATATCTTAGTCAAGAATCGATACCAAAGCACAAATTGTTGATGTATATACAGTCACGTGGAATGATTCGAATGAACCTTATTTATTAAACATGTCTGTATTTATGCACAATAAAGTGTATTTTAAAATACTTTTCGGAAGTCCAATTATAAATATAGATCCGGGAATAGATTAAGTGAGATGATTTTAATGTTTTATAATTTAATTTTGTGCAGTGTGGTAGTTTTAAATAAAATTAAACAGATTATAATTTCAAAAATAGGAATAGATAAAGCAATAGTATATACCTCATTTACCGGTATATTTGGAGCACTTGGAAGTGTAGTTTCTGTAATTCTGGTTGTAAAGTATTTGTCAGGACTTGAACAAGGGTTTTATTATACTTTTGGAAGTATAATCGCAATCCAGATTTTTTTCGAATTAGGTTTGAATGGAATTATTACCCAGTATGTAGCTCACGAAGCATCTAATTTAAAATGGGAAAATGAAGATGAACTTTCCGGAGAGTCAAAGTATATCTCACGATTGTCATCGTTGTTTCATTTTAGTGTAAAGTGGTATTTGGTTTTCTCTGTTATCTTGTTAGTTTCGCTAATTGTTGTCGGTTATATATTCTTTAATAAGTACGATAGTACTGGAGGAGCAGTTGTTTGGTCAACTCCGTGGTTATTGCTGGCTTTAGGAACAGCTTTAAATTTGTTTCTTTCACCATTAGTCGCTTTTATACAAGGGCTGAGTAAAGTTAAGGAAATAGCAAAGATTCAATTTATGGTAATGCTTATACGGTTTGCAATAATATGGGGTGGACTAATTTTGGGAGCTAAACTGTATGTTTTGGGATTAAGTGGTTTATTTTCGTTTTTATTACTGTTGATTACAATTGGAGTTAAATACAAATCGCTGCTCACAAATATATGGAAAACAGAGATTATAGAAAAAGTGCATTACAAAAGCGAAATTTTCCCGTATCAATGGAAAATTGCGTTAAGCTGGGTGAGTGGCTATTTTATTTTTCAGCTTTTTAATCCGGTATTATTTGCTACAGAAGGTGCTGTTGTAGCAGGTCAGATGGGTATGACACTTGCAGCATTGAATGGTATTCTTTCTCTTTCATTAGCTTGGATAACAACAAAAATCCCGTTGTTCTCAGGCTTAATTGCCCAAAAAGATTATAAACAACTTGACTTTACGTTTAACAAAACTTTAAATCAATCAGCTATCATCAACTTTAGTGCTTTGTGTTTCTTGATGATAGTAGTTTTTGTAGTCAGATATTTCAATATTCTAGTCAGTGGCAAATCATTAGGTGATCGCTTCCTGAATTATTTACCTATGTTCTTCATGATGGTTCCTATTTTTGTTAATCAGTTTGTTGCCGGCTGGGCTACTTATTTAAGATGTCATAAAAAAGAACCCTACTTAATCAATTCAATTGTAGGCGGAATACTCTGTGGTTTGTCAACTATATTGCTTGGCAAGAATTATGGAGTTATGGGAGTAACAGCAGGATATTGCACAATTACATTGGCAATGTTGCCATGGGGATATTACATATTTAAAACCAAAAAGGCTGAGTGGCACAAAAGCTCAATTAATCTGTAGTTTTATTATTATATAATTAAATCCCTGATAATTATGGAAAAAAATATCATTCTATCTATTTGTATACCAACCTTTAATAGGGCAGAATATCTTGAAAATACCCTTCAATCTATTGTGTCGCAAAAGAAATTTATTGAAACTGATGAAGTTGAAATTGTTATCTACGATAATTGTTCAGAGGATAATACAGAAGAGATTGCTCTGAAGTTTTGTGCCATTTATGGTGATAAAGTTCGGTATTATCGGAATTCTGAGAACATTATAGATGCTAACTTTGAAAAAGTATTATCCTATGGAAATAGTGTATTTCTTAAATTAAATAATGACACCTTAATGCACCTGAGTAATAGTTTAGATAAAATTATTGATGTCGTTAATAGGAATTAAGAAAAAAAGGACATACTGTTTTTTTCAAATAATGAACTTAATAACAAAAGTATATCGAGTCATCATTGTCCAAATTTAGATGATTTTGTGCAAATGGTTTCCTTTTATTCAACATGGATATGTGGTTTCGGAATTTGGAAAAGTGACTTTAATTCGATTAATAACTTTGGTCGAAAGTCACACTTACAATTAGTCCAAACTGATGTATTGTTAAGACTAATTGGCTCAAATAGGTCAGCTTTTGTAGATAATTCGATATTATTTGATTCGATAAAACCATATACAAAAGGAGGATATAATATTTATAAAGTTTTTGTTAGTAAATATTTAGACTTGTTAGAAGAATCTCGAACTAAAAATAATCTCTCATGGACTACACTTTTTAATGAAAAAACAGAATTGATGAGATATTATATAATTACAAGGACTTTAAATATATGGAAAGACAAAACACGTTATACATTTGATAGAAACGGGAGTATGAGAATTGTATTTAAAAAATACTGCTTACATCCCGTATTTTATGTTGGTTTTTTTTATTTAGTTATTAGAATATTCACAACTCCTATAAAATCATGTTGAAATTTATCGGGAAGAGTTTGCGATTTATATTTTCTAAAATATTTGAAGGAATATCTTTTTATATATTTTATTGGAAATATAGAAAAAAAAATGCTCATAATCATACAGTTCCATTAAGTATTTTTAATATCGATGATGTCATTATTGGCAAACATACATATGGAAATTTAAATATTAAAACATATAGTAAATGTGCTGGTGAAAAATTAATTATAGGAAATTATGTTTCAATAGCCGATGATGTTAAATTTATTCTTGGCGGAAATCATCAAATTACAACAATAACATCGTACCCATTAAAAACATTTTTTACTAATTCTGATTTGTATTTAGATGCAACTTCCAAAGGTAAAATAGTAGTTGAAGATGACGTCTGGATAGGTTATGGGGTTATTATTCTTTCTGGTGTTAAAATAGGCAAAGGATCTATTATTGCTGCAGGCGCCGTTGTAACAAAAGATGTTTCCCCTTATGCAATAGTAGGAGGCAATCCAGCTAAATTCATTAAGTATAGATTTGATGAAGAAATTCGTGATGCACTTTCCAATTATAGTCTTTCAGAATACAATGAATTAATTATTTTAAAAAATATCGATGAGTTCTATAAACCGTTAGATATTATTCAGATTGAAAAATTGAATAAACTAAGGGAATAACAACTGAATTTGACTTCTAACAATATGTATTTTTTTTAATAAAGTGTTGTAGTAGATAAATTTTCAGTTTGAATGACCTAAATTAGATTGTCATAAAAAATATTATAAAAAGAAATGAAACATTCAATTGAAAATAGAAATGCTACAGATTTTGGAATAACATTTGAAACTAAATGTTACGAAAACGATTGGGAGTATTTGTTGAAAACTAAATATCTTGATTTAATGATTAGTAATTGCAATATTAATTTTGAATTCAAACAATTGATTATCAATAATGTAAAAAAACCGGAAATTGTAAAGAAATATGCTCAAAAAAAAATTGATAAGGGAATTATAGATGCTTTTTTTGTTGTAGATGATTACATTGATGAAGCTTTACATTTTTTTGATATTCGCAAAGATTCTTTAGGTAAAGGTTATAATTATTCCTGTTCAGAGCTTGTTGGACTCTATTTAACTAGAACAAAATATCATTTACATTTTTCCAGCGATGCTTTTTTACATAAAATATCAAGAAGTGGTTGGATAAAAGAGGCTTGTCAGTTATTTGAAATGGAATCAAAATACGTTGTAGCTAACCCCTGCTGGGACTATGAATTTGAAGATGCAATAAGCCAATCTGTGAAACCAAAAACAGGTAGTTTTATTATCGGATATGGATTCTCCGATCAATGCTATTTAGTCCGTTCTGCTGATTTTAGAACTCAGATTTATAATTTTAAACACCCTGATTCGGAAAGATATCCAAAATATGGTGGTGAGCTTTTTGAAAAAAGAGTAGATTCGTTTATGCGTACCAATCAGTTATTACGTTTAACTCATTCTTCGGAGAGTTATGTACATAGAAATTTCCCAAAATCGTTGATTTTGAGAAAAGTTATGTTAATGTTAATTAGACTGAATTTGTATCTCTATGTTAGAAATTTAAAAATTCAAATATTTAATATTTTTAATATTGACTTACAAGATCGCAGGTAACTTTACTTAAATGTTTAGTTTTGTAATTTTAGATTTGATATAATGGATTATGTGATATTTTTGAAATTGAAATGTATAATTAAATGAATCTAATACATATAATTATATTTATTTTGGGCTGTTTTATGTTTTCTCATATAGAGAAATTTTATAACATACCTTTTGCAAAGTGGGTTTTTATAATTCCATTTTGTTTCCTAATAGCAAATAGGAGTTTAGATGTTCCAGATACAGAGCCTTATTTTAATTATTTGATTAATGAAGATCCAAGTATTATTTATTTTGAAAATTATGGTTATGAGGCTGGTTTCCAAATGTTTACTAAAATTTCAAAATTTATTGTTGGCGAAAATTATAACTTATATTTTACTTTAATTACGCTAACAAATCTTTTAATAATTGATATTGCACTTACACGAATTTTCAATATCTTTTGTTTTGAAGAAGATGATACTTTCAAAGCTTCAAACTCTTTGGAATCGGTGGAATTGCTGAATAAATATTCAATTTTACCATTAACACTTTATGTGGCTTATTTTGGAATATATTTTAATGCAATAGTACTTCGTGTTGGAATGTCTTTAACTTTTCTTGTGTTAGCATCCTCGTTTGCTATAAAACCACAAAAAAAAATTCTTGATTATTTGATTATTGTGGCTTTGTTATTTGTTTCGTACTCGTTTCATGCAATAGCGGTTTTAGGGATAATAATTATTTTACTATTGATATATTCAAAGCAACAATCATTGAAGATTTATATTTGGATATGTACTTTAATTGGTATTACTTATTTTTCGAATTTAACTTTCAGGTTGGGAGATACGGTATTTGGCTTTATTACATCTTTAAATACTTTAGCTTATTTGTCAGGTAAACTTAGCGCTTATGGTGGAGATAGTGCTATGTTTGATGTAACTAAAATTTCAATGAAATTTGTATTTTTTTGGTTGATGTCCTTTACGTTGATTTTTAATCAAATAAAGAGTAAAGTATATTATAAATACTTTAATGTATTCATTACCGGTTTAGCTTTTTATGCTTTATTTCGGTCAGTATTATTGGTCGAACGTGTTACTGATTTTTTCCTATTATTCTCATTTGTTGTGTTTTATTTATTTTTGATAAAGCAAAGTGCTTTGAAGTTTTGGTTCTATTATATTATGATTGTTTTACTTCAGCTTACGTTTGTACTTCGGATTACCAATCATAAGCTTGTTTAAATTTTAGTCTTTTTTTTCGTATTCGTATTTTTCTAACTTATTTGTAAATTCTTTAATGAAAATTTCCATTGTTATTGTAACTTATAATTCTGAAAATCATATTTTTGATTGTTTGGAATCAATCTTTCTGTTTAATGACATAGGCAACCAACTAGAAATAATTATTGTAGATAACTCAGTAAAAGATTCTGAACCATTGTTCAATGCAATCAAAAATTGTTATCCTAACAATCGAATTAAGTTGATTAAAAACGAAAAAAATGGAGGATATGGACAAGGTAATAATGTCGGGATTTCCCAAGCTGAAGGTGATGTTATTCTAATTATGAATCCGGATGTACGACTGATGATGCCCATTTTTAATGATGCAATAGCTGTTTTTGAATCTAAGAATGCCGTTATGTTTGGAATGACGCAAATGGTAAGTGAAACTACAAAAGGTTTATCATTTTATACAATCAATCCATCTATTCCAATCATAAACGTTTTGGAAGTAGTTATCAGAAATAGATTTGGTCTATATTCGCAAAAAACAATGTGTATATCAGGTGCTTGCTTCTTTTTAGATAAAAAAAGTTTTGAGGAAATAAATTTATTTGATGAAAATATTTTCATGTATGGTGAAGAAAACGATATTCATTATAGGTTTAGAAAATTGCTACCAAAGAAGAAAATTATTTTTAATCCAAATTTAAAGTACTTGCATCTAGTTGATGGTAGATTTCCTGATATACAAACAAAAAAAAAAATGCTTCAAGCAACTATTTATTTTTGCAAAAAAAACTCTTTAAATGTATCACAATTGATTCAAAATGAAATTATTGGAGTGAAATTTTGGATTGTAATTGAGAAGTTAAAGGGAAAGAAAGACTATAGTACATTTTATTCCAAATGGTTAATCGAGTTAAAAAAGCTTCAATAAAGTGTTATGAAAAATATTGTTTTTTTACATTCTCAGCTTTCAGGATATTTTTTGTCATCTATACTAAATGCTTTAAATCAAAACGATAGCATACATATTACAATGATTGTTAATCCCAACTCTAGCGAGGCTCCATTTGATTTTCAGATTAGACATGAAAGGTTTACGTTATTTAATAGAAAGGAACTCAATGAAAGTGGCATTTGTCAAATTATATCAGACCTTTCTCCAAAACTAATTGTATTAAGTGGTTGGGACGATAAAACGTATCTAAGAATAGCCCAAAAATATAAGCGAAAAACTTCATTGACATTACTGATGGATAATCTATGGTATGGGCAATTTAGACAATATCTAGGGCTAATTTATGCGCGCTTGTTTCTTGTTCCTTTATTTGATTTTATTTGGGTTCCCGGACATCCTCAGATGAAGTTCGCTAAAAAGTTAGGTTTTAAAGATAAACAAATATTGTTAAATTCATATTGTGCAGATTTGTCAAAGTTTTCTAGGTATTATTGTAAATCGAAACAAATGAAAGAGAAAGATTTTCCACATAAATTTTTGTATGTTGGACGTTATGTTGCACAAAAGGGATTAGATAATTTATGGGAAGCATTTGTCAATTTACAGAAAGAATATCCAAATGATTGGGAGTTAGTTTGTGTTGGTTCTGGTCCATTATTTGATTCGAGAACGATTGCCGATAACATTAAACACCTCGGATTTATACAACCAGAAGATTTACAGAAGGTGATTTCCGAAACAGGGGTTTTCCTTTTACCAAGCTGGGAAGAACATTGGGGAGTTGTTTTACATGAGTATGCTGCTGCTGGTTTTCCATTAGTTTGTAGCAATGAAGTTGGAGCTTCAAGTACATTTTTAAAAGATAAAATAAATGGATATTTATTTATATCTAAAGATGTTGAAAGTCTTAAAGAGAAAATGTTAAAAATAATAAAAGCATCTGATAGTGAATTATTTAAAATGGGAGAGGAAAGTGTTTTGATGAGCAAAGAAATTACAAATGATAAATGGAATGAATCATTTAATAAGGCAATGTCTATAAATAGTTAATTCTATACTTGAAAATACATCAACTTTAAATTAAGTTATTACAAATCAGGTTTGTAAATATAAATTTATAATAAATTAAATGGAGACTAATTATCTGTTTACTAAAACTCAATATGATGTAGTAAAAGGATGTTCCATTTTAATTTTGTTATGGTATCATTTATTTGGTTATCAATCAATTTCAACTTATTTGCCACTAGAAATAGCAAATATTAAATCACTGTTGTCCGGTAAAAGAATTTTGATTAGATTGAAAAAAGAGGAGCC
>JACDZH010000100.1 GCA_013426815.1 Paludibacter sp. | reverse complement strand
GACCTCTATAATATTGTCAAAATTTTATAGGGTGTCCCAATGCGGAAAACAGGAGTGTTAGTTAATTCTGAAAAGTTTGCCGTAATAACATTGCAAAAATAATCAAAATTATTTCCCGCAGTTACATTAAAAAAAAATTGCTCAAAATATTCTTTAAACATGAATGCTCTGAGCAATTGGAAAAATGATAAAACTATTTACCTCTCTAAAGTTTTCATTTTTAACTATCTGCGATTAGAATTTGTTTCTTTCGACTGATTATCTTTGTCGGGTTTTGATTCTCTATTTCGTGGATTTTCTGTTGCTTTTGGTTCAACCTGTCGAGGTTCGGCACTACGTGTTGGTTGATTTACAGTTGGAGTCGATCTTGTATTATTCTCACGAACAGCAGGATTCGACGATCTGTTTCCATTATTGTTTTTGTTCTGTTTTTGTTGGATAACCGGTGTTGTAGGTCGTGTAGAATTATCCCTGATAGCTGGATTTGTAATTCTATTCGTATTATTCAAATTGTTATTTGGCGTTTGATTCCTTTCGCTTTGACCACGATTTAAATCAGAATTTCTATAATTGCTATTTGGTTGTGAATTTATTGTTGGAGTTGGAGTTCGTGTTCCATTAACCGAACCTCCATTTCGTAAATTCTTTGTATTGTCATTTGACCTATTAGTTCTGTTTACAGAAGTATTTACCTGATTAGTTGGACGACTTTGTAAAGAATTTCTATTACTATTTCTTTGACTTTCAAAACCTTGTCTGTTAGTAACTTTTGTATTGCGACGAATGAATGTACGTTCTGGATATCTGACTCCATAATCATTTCGTCCAATCGAATTGTGCAATCGAACTGACAAATCATTTCTTCGTCTGTCGGAATAATAAAATTTATGATTGTGATTGATCTGTAAATAGATATTTGACATGTAAATATTCACACTATTAGGATGTCTAATGTGATAGTATCGAGGATAATAACCCCAATAATAAGGGGAATTCCAGGGTATATAGAAATCTCCCCAGAAAAAAGAAAATATGGAAGGCGTGTAAACATAAACAGGTTCAACAATATAGTTTTCGCCATACATAAATGAATCACCAATTACTTGAACATAAGTTCTGTTGCTGTTTCTTTCAACTACTATTGATGCAATGTCCTGAAAAACATCTTTTGCCAAAACCGCCTGAATAACAACTAAATGTACATTATTTTCGGAGGTTTCAATTACCCGTAAATAATCAACTTCTCCATCATTGTTCAAGTCCAGATTAGAAATCTGACTATCGTAATCGTTCAGTCGCATTTCGAAATCCTGTAAATCTTTTGCTTCGCCAAAAATTGATGCTACAGCTTTTAAATCAAGATTATTGCTAATGTCGCTGTTTTGCGATTCAACCGTAAATCTATTCTGTGATACACATTGAGTGGATGTAAGTAGTATAATTGCAAATAAGCCAGTTACTGAAGTTTTCATAATCGTAAATTCTTTACTAGTGAATAATGTTATGTTTCTTGAATTTGTTTTCTATTGTAACTTTGTTTATCCAATATCTGTGCCAAAAACTTTACGAAATAAAATGAAAAAAATAAAATTGCTATCTAATTGAATATATGTAATTTGCGATTTTGTTTATAATTTTTAAATTTATAGTTTAATTTAAAACTCTGCCACTTGATGTGATTTAGAATAAATAATGAATTTTCTATCAATGTCGATTTAGTTACCTTGTACAAAAAATTAAAAAAAAGAAATATATCAATCAATTAAGGGATTTTCTATATTTTCAATTTTCAAACTGATAATTAATCATTAATAAATTTCTATGGTGTAATTAAATCTCATTTTTCTTTATCTTTGTAGTTCACTTTGGTTTAATTTTTATGAATAAATTAGATATTTTTCTTTTAATACCTATAGCTTTGGGATTCATTATTGGTCTTTATAAAGGATTAATAAAAGAGCTTACCTCACTTTTAGCCATTGTTTTAGGCATTTACGGTGCAAAACTTTGGGCTCGCGATGTTTCGGATTTTCTGATACATAAACTTGATTTCTCTGGTAAAACAGCATTACCTATTGCTTATTTATTGGTATTTATTACCATTGCAATATTACTGTTAATTTTGGCTAATATGCTTGGTAAAGTATTAGATTCCATATCTTTGAGTGGATTGAATAAAATATTAGGAGGCATATTTGGAGGTTTGAAATATGCGTTGATATTGAGCGTTTTGATGAATTTTTTTGAAGCTATTGATAGCAAGTTTTCAATTATAAGTAAGCAAACAAAAGAAAAATCTTTTGGTTACAAACCAATTTTGAATTTTGGTCCAACACTATGGGAGGAAACTAAAGAAGAACAAAAATCAAATATTAGTTTATCTGATGAAAAAAACAAAACCCAAAACAAGTAAAATCGATTTATTGTTTCCAGTAGAAGTTTTAATTGAAAAATTTTCAAATTTGAAAGGAAATTATTCTACTTACCAAAATGAATGTGGATGCGATGAAGCCGGACGAGGATGTTTGGCAGGACCAGTTGTTGCAGCAGCCGTTATTTTACCCTTGGACTTTGTTTTTCCTAAGCTAAATGATTCGAAACAACTGACCGAACATCAACGAGATACACTTCGGCCTATTATTGAGCATGAAGCATTGGCTTGGGGTGTAGCAGCAGTTGACAATGTAGAAATTGATAAAATAAACATTCTAAATGCTTCTATCCTTGCAATGCATCGTGCCATCGACAAGCTCCATATTCGTCCTGATTTTATTATAGTAGATGGTAATAAGTTTAAACCTTATAGCGATATTCCATATAAAACGATAGTAAAAGGGGACAGTAAATACATTTCGATAGCTGCAGCGTCTGTACTGGCCAAAACTCACAGAGATGAACTAATGCAACAACTAAATGCCGAATTTCCTTCATACGATTGGCATAAAAACAAAGCGTATCCAACTATAAAACATCGGGCAGCTATCAAGGCAAATGGCACAACACCCTATCATAGAGTTAGTTATAATTTATTGGGAGAAAAAAATACAATAAAAAGTAAAGAAAAAAAATAAATTGGTAAATTGAAAAACTCAAATTAAATCATTAATACTTAGCTTAAAACGGATAACCGATTGCTAAATGAATAGCAAGATCTTCATTCCAGGTTGGACCTATTCTCCACTGATTAAGACGACTTAAAACTGGATCATATAGTTTCAATCCAAAATCGATTCTTGCAATAAAAAAAGAAAAATCGAACCTAAATCCCAAGCCATAAGCAATGGCAATTTGTTTAATAAATGAATCCAACTTAAACATTCCCAGATCTTTTCCTTGAGTTTCATAACTTTGTATTGTCCAAATATTTCCAGCATCCATAAACAAAGCACCTTCGAGTTTCCAAAACAGCTTAGTCCTATATTCCATATTCATATCTAACTTCACATCGCCAACTTGATTGTAGTCTCTTCTTTTATCATCAATTCTTTCATAAATACCCGGACCCAAAGTACTTTCGCTCCAGCCTCTAACGCTATTGGCACCACCACTATAAAATCGTTTTTCGTATGGAATAACATCCGAATTTCCATAAGGAACTCCTAAGCCAAAACCAAGATGATAAACAAATCTGCTTTTTCTGTCAAGAATTTGATTATGTGTGATGTTATATTCCGCCTTTATATATTGCGAAAATCGAATATTTGAGATACGATATGCACCAGTGGAATCAGTTGCATTTCCAAGCAAACTAGAAATTCCGTATAGTAAATTACCTGCAGTTTCGATACTGTAGCGCGATGAAGTATAACTTTCTAAAGGACGAGATGTATTTGAATTTGTAGTAGACCCTGAATAACCTATACGCATAATAAAGTGATCCTGAAAGTTATAAGGATTGAATTTAGGAGGAATTACATTTAAAAAACTATCTTTAAAAGCTTGCGATATTTCGGGAAAATATACATAATTAAGATCGAATAATTGGAGAGTGTGACGATATTTGGGTCTATTCCATGAATAATTTACACCTGCCCCTACACTTGTGGTTTTGAATTCTCCAGGACGAAATTGATAACTAAACGAACTCGTAAATTCCGTATTAGCATGAAAATTTCGTTTAAATTCATAACTGCCAATTGGAAGCATAAACTTTGGAAATTTCAGTCCAACTTGAACTCCTAATTCTTCTGCCCATACTTCTTTTTGCCATTCATAAGCAGCTCTGACTTGCATCGAAAAAATCTCTGCACCTTTAAATGCATTACGATGCATATAATTTACATTTCCAGCTCCACCCCAATAACTGGCAGTATATGTTCCCTCAAGTTCTGTTGAAAGTGAAATAGCTTTACCAGGAACAATAACAATGTAGCAATCAAGTAAATTATCAGCATTCTCTTTAAAGCTAATGTTTACATATTTAATCGGACCCAATGAATTGAGTGCCTGATATGTTTGTTCCACTGACCTATCGCTATAAAGTGATTTTGGATTAATAAAAGTATTTTGCACCAATGCATCAAGTTTGATAATGTGCCGCTTAGGTGTTATCAGTATGAAATCGCGAAATTTAACAGTGTCCAATGCCATATTAGTCGATAAATCACTTGTTAAATTGACCTCTGAGTTTGTATAGAATATGACTTTTCGGATGGTGTATTTTTTGAATACTAGATTTTCCACCGAATCGTTTGCACGTTTAATATAATCACGTAATTCAATAGTCATATCAACATTATTTGAATTGAATGTACTATCACCCGTATAATTTAAAAAGTCTTTGTTAAAATTATAATATCCTAATTGACGAAATCTGGTAGAAATTCGTTCTCGTTCGGCATTAAATACATCCAAATCGAATAACATATTTGGTTTAATCATTGACCGTGAAGTATCGGAAGCTATCTCGGATAAGGCATTATTGTCTAAATTGATGTTGTATTTACGTAATCTATATGGTTTATTAAACTTGATGTCATAGACTATCTTGGCTTTTTTCCCTTTTTTAATTACATTGCTTTGTACCTTGGCGTTTATGTATCCTTTATTTTCGAGAAGTCGTTGAATTTGCTGAACAGAGATTGATGTTAGAGATGTGTTATAAATTACCGGTTTATCTCCTATGCGCATCAATAATCTATTCAACCATTTGGTGGTGTCTCTTCCAGCTAAATTGTATACACCTAATTGCAAACGTAGAAGTCCAAAAACTGCAGAATTTGGAGTTTGTCTCAAATATTCTTTCAGTAGTGCATTTTGAATATCCCTTGTATCTGTTTTTATTTGAACTTTATCAAGTAAAAATTCACCCTCGGGGACAAATCTAGTACCACTGCATGCCGAAAGCAGTAAAACCAATACAATGATAGAATATAAAACTCGCAACTTCATACACATCAAAAAAGAATATTTTTTTGCAAATATAGCTCATTTTATCGTTTTCTTTGTTAGCTTTGTCGAAAAAATTTATAATAACCAATTGACCGATGAAAGTTATCGGACATCTTGTCTGAATTGCAAATAAAATACAATTCTAAATACGGAATTCAAAATTTAATTATTTGTTTTGAGGTACGATTTTTAAAAAATATTAACCATGCTGACGAAAAACAAAATTAAACTTATTACCAGTCTTTCGCAAAAAAAAAACAGAGATGAACTTGGTATATTTGTTGCCGAAGGTACAAAATTGGTATTGGATTTGGCAACATTTTTTCATTGTTCATTACTAATTGCCACACAGAGATGGTTTTATGAAAATAAAAAAATTAAATCAGATGAACAAATTGAGGTTGAGGATAATGATTTAAAAAAAATATCAAATCAAAAAACACCTCAAGGAGTTTTAGCAGTTTTTCTCAAACCAAAAAATCAGTGGACAAAAGAATTTTTGGTTCAAAAACTTAGTTTGGCACTGGACGATATACAAGATCCGGGAAATCTTGGTACTATTATTAGAATAGCTGATTGGTTTGGTATAACTGAAGTGTTTTGTTCTGAACACTGCGCAGACATATACAGTCCTAAAACTGTACAAGCCACTATGGGATCTTTGGCGCGTGTAAAAGTTTATACCGTAAACTTGGTTGAATTTCTACAAATTTGTAAAAATGAATTACCAATTTATGGAACTTTTTTGAATGGTGAAAACATTTTCGATAAACAGTTGTCGCAGAATGGAATAGTAGTGATGGGTAATGAGGGTAATGGAATTTCGGCAGAGATTGAAAAAAGTGTTAATCAACGATTACTAATACCTAATTTCCCTGCAGGACAAAATACTTCAGAATCACTGAATGTAGGAGTTGCAACAGCTCTGGTGTGTGCCGAATTCAGACGAAGAACGTAAAAAACCTTATAAACTCAAAACACATAATAAAAAAATCTTAAAATCTTTAAATAGTTGTAAAACGGACATCACGCTTTTGCGGTACCTTTCAAACTTCAAATTCTTCAATCCTATTCCATCATATCCACATTCATATCGGGAGAAGCAGCTTTCTTCTTAATTTCAGTTTGTTTAGGTTTCATGTTACCAAAATTATAGCTAATAGTAATACCTATCAATCTACGGTGAAAATATGATTCAGCAATTTGATAAAAACTTGTACCCCATGTAATAGTTCTTTCCTTATTAAAATTAAAAATATCTGAAGCTATTAGGTTTACACTTAATTTGCGATCGAGGAACGTTTTCCGGAATCCCAAATCCACTTGATATTCGGCACTTTCCTTACCTTGAGCTATCAGGGTGGGCGAAGAATATTCGCCGGTAATTTGACCCGAAAAAGTTTTACTGAACATTAAATTGGCAATCACATTGGCACTCCAGGCAAAAGTACTTTGACCAGCAATAGTAGTTGAAATTATAGTATTATATGGATTTACGTACACCGAAGAATCCATTTTACTATAATATAGATTGACAGAAGATGTCAGGTTAAAACTGGTAAATAACTGATTTTTAACAATAAACTCCATTCCTGTATTTTTAATTTTTGCAATATTCATATAAGTATTTTCCATTGAACCGGAATTTATAAACCGTACATTTTCAATCACATTATCGGTATATCGATAATACGCCGAAGCCGAAAGTGAGTGATTATCCCAAATTCTCATGTAATTAAATTCTAAAGATGATGAATATTCCGGCAATAGATTTGGATTACCATAGGCAATACTAGTCGAATCGGAATAATCGCGGAAAGGATTGATTTGACGTCCACGCGGTCGATTTACCCGACGAGTATAGTTAAGCTGTAATTCATCTTTTTTGGTCAAAGTATATGACAAATATAAGCTTGGAAAAAATTCAAGTGTGGGTTTAGGATCTATTTTTTGTGTGCCGGCTAGGTCGGTAGTATTCGTAAATATTCTATCCATATATTCGGCACGTAATCCAGCCTGAACATTTAATTTATTCATAAAACGATCACCATAGGTAATATAACCAGCATGTATCATTTCATCATAATCAAATTTGTTCATATATGCAGACAAATTAGTATTTGATTGTGTATAAAATCCTGATGCATCGCTTAATCTATTACTCAATGTACTTTGCCAACCGGCTTCAATACGGTTGGTTTCAGTAATTTTATTAGTATAATCGGTTTTGAAAACAAATTCTTTGTTTTTACCTAGTAAACTTTGTGTAATATCATTGTTTGGCGGTGTTAAATAACTCTGTTCATATCTGTTATCACTACCACGAGTGTGAGCAGAATATTCCATACTAGCCAAAATATTATGCGTGCCTTTTTTATCAAAATCGTGACGATAATCGAGATTTAAATTAAAACTTGGTCGAGTACCTAAGCTAGTATTTTTTCTTTTATATTTTCTCAATTCTAAATTATTCACTTCATCTGTTAGTATGTAATCAATTATACTTGATGAATTTCCACTACCATTCATCTGAAAACCAGCAAAACTTAATGAGTTTTTTTGATCCAAATGATAATCAATTCCAGCACGTAGAAACAATCCGCTATAGGTTACATCTCTCACCAAATTTTGCATTAACAATGTTGTATCAACTCCACTATAATTGTATCGCTGAGTATTACCACCACCTTGAAAACTCATAGCACGGTATCCAATATTTACATAAGCATCAACTTTATTGCTACTGTAATTTATATTTGTTCCCATTGTTCCTCCTAGTTTCCCTCCGGTAGGATACATTAAACCAGCTGATAAACTACCATAATATCCTGCTTTTCGGTTCTTTTTCATCACCAAATTTATAATTCCTGCAGTGCCTTCGGGATTAAATTTTGCTGAAGGATTGGTCATTATTTCAATAGATTCTATACTTTCGGCAGGCATTTGTTGCAACACTTGTGCACGATTATCAACAGTTAAACCCGATGGTTTTCCATTAATCCAAACTTCCACATTGGCATCTTTACGTAGTGAAACATTTCCTTCATTATCAACTTTTACTGAAGGAATATTTTTCAATACATCTGTTGCCGAACCGCCGCTTGCAGCAATATTTTGATCGACACTGAAAACTTTTTTATCTATATCAAACCGCATCTGCGAACCTTGTGCAACAACTTCCACATCCCCTAAAGTTTTACTATTACCTATCAATTTGATGATACCTAAATTTAAAGGAGAATCCTCAACAGTTAAAAGTTGATTGTAAATCTTATAACCCACAAAACTGAATCTTATTGAATATTTTCCATTTGGAACTGATGGAAATAAAAAAACACCATTAGCATTGGTTGTAACTCCAAAAGCTGGTTCAGCATTTCCTTGTTTAAAGACAGCTACATTTACAAATTCAATTGGCGCCAGATTACTATTATCAATAATTGTTCCTGTGATAGTGGTGAAAGCTAAAAGTGGTAAAGCCAGTGTGGAAATTAGGAAGTTCGAAAGGATTTTTTTCATGCAAAATTTGTAACTTTGTAAATAAAATGATTGGAAATCAAAATCAAAAATTGATTTGGAATATTTGACATAATGGTAAAAAAAAGGTTTAATAATAAGTTTAAAATGAATATCTAAACATAAAAAGATGTTTGAAAAAAAAACCATTTTAAACTTTTTTAACGCTACTCTAAAAATTGGGAAGTAAGTATTTTTCTCTCGAATCTAAAATTTTATCTACCCTGTTCACTTCTAGAAAAGTAGTCCCAAATCCTTCGCCAAAGCTACCACTGAGGTAACTTACATAATCGTCGGGCTGAAGAATTCCATTTTTGATAAACTCTTGTAAACCAGCAATAAAATATTGTTGTGTATTTCCTTTCTCAGTTTGAAACATAGGAAAAACACCATACGAGAGAGCCAACTCGCGTGTGGATCGTTCAATATAACATATTGCCAAAATGGGATTAGTACCTCGATATGCAGCCAAATGACGGGCGGTCTTCCCGCTATAAGTATCGGTAATAATGGCTTTTGTTCCAATTTTAATACTTGCTTCGTTGGCAGCATTAGCCAAAAATGAAGTAATATCGCTTGTACTGATATTTATTGGAATATCATTTTCCGAAAGTTTGGTTTTTTCTGCTTCTTCAGCAATTTTTGCCATTGTACGAACCGATTCTATAGGATACTTACCATAAGCAGTTTCCCCACTAAGCATCAAAGCATCAGTACGATAATAAATAGCATTAGCAATATCGGTCACTTCAGCACGGGTAGGACGTGGGTTTTTAATCATAGAATGTAACATCTGAGTAGCTACAATTACAGGTTTTTTTGCCACTACACATTTACGAATCAGTCTTCGTTGAATCCCCGGAATTTTTTCCTGAGCAACTTCAATTCCCAAATCGCCACGCGCAATCATCACTCCATAAGTATATTCCAGAATTTCGTCAATATTGTCAACACCTTCTTGATTTTCGATTTTTGAGATAATTTTTATTGGACTATTATGTGCATCTAATATTTGTTGAATGTCGAGTAAATCGTTCTTATTTCGAACAAAAGAATGTGCTATAAAATCGAGGTTATTTTCGATAGCAAAAAGTATATTTTGCCTGTCCTTTTCTGTAAGCGAAGGAAGATTAATACGCACTCCTGGAACATTTACACTTTTACGACTACCTAAAACACCATCGTTAAGCACTTTGCAATACAATGAATCATCATTTTTCGATTCAACTTTCAGGTCAATTTCACCATCGTCGAAAAGTATATCATCGTTCACATTTATATCGCGAACAAAGTGAGGATAATTCACAGAAACACATTCACGGGTCGAAATCAAATCTGGATTTCCTACCACCTTTACAATATCACCCGTTTTAAGCTCAACACTATCATTATGAGCTATTGTAGTGCGTACTTCAGGTCCTTTTGTATCCATTAACAAAGCAATATGATTACTTACGGCACGTACATTTTTAATAATTTTCAAAAATCCTTCGCGTTGTAAATGTGCCGAATTCATACGGACAACATTCATACCGGCGGAATACATTTCGTGCAGAAAATCCACTTCGCAACATTTGTCGCTAATAGTAGCAACAATTTTGGTCGATTTAGCCATGGTTTATATTTATAAGTTGGGAAACAATAAACAAAACAATTTTTTTTCTGTTTATCAACACTTTATCAATTAATATTATTTTAAAATTCTAAAACAGCTTCTATTGCCAATCGGTACGAATCCATACCAAAACCAACGATACAGCCTTTACATACTTCGGACAAAAACGAATGATGCCGAAATGTTTCACGTTTAAAAACATTGGATATATGAACTTCGACAACAGGTACTGTGATGGAACGAATGGCATCGGCAATGGCAATTGATGTATGTGTATAAGCACCGCCATTGATAATAATTGCATCAGTAGAAAAACCAGTTTCATGCAATTTATTGATTATTTCACCTTCCATATTCGACTGATAGTACATCAATTCCACTTCAGGAAATTGAGCTTTGAGTTGAACCAAATAAGTATCGAAAGTTTGGTAGCCATACACAATGGGTTCTCGCTTGCCTAATAAGTTGAGGTTTGGTCCATTAATAATCTGAATATGTTTCATAACGATTGCTTCTTTGATATATTTGAATTACGAATCGTAATGTAAAGTATATATAATGAGGGAATTAAACAAACTCCATTTGCCAAAATCATTGGTAAATCGGGAATAAGAACGCCGTATAAAAACCAGAAGAAAATACCAAAAGTCATGATAATATACATACCCAACGAAATACTACTAGTTTCACCGGTTTTAATCACTTTATAGGCTTGCGGAAATTGTGCAATTGCTGTAAAAAAGCCAGCTAAATAGCCCACAATTACAATATCAAATTTCATAGAAATATTTTTTGCAAAAGTAATCAAAAAAAGTGAAGAATGAAAAGTGAAATGGCTAAATTGATGAATACGAATAAAACAGAATCTATTGTTACAAATTGAAAACAAAAGGGAAATTCAATTCTATTACATTCTGCTTAATGATAAATAAACATATGTTACTTTTATGTAATTTACGTCAGAATAATTTTCATCATTAACAAAAACATTTCCATTTATCAAAAAATATCACTATCAACCGAGATAAATTAAAATTCGGCTGATTTTCTTATTAA
>JACDZH010000462.1 GCA_013426815.1 Paludibacter sp. | reverse complement strand
TTTTTCTACGGTGGGCTAAATTTGTACCCACACAAATTAGGGTAGAACCAAAAAAGTAATACAACGATAATTATGGGATTAGATTTAACTGAAATTTTGAAAATAGCTCCGGCAGCCGTTATTGGATTAACCGTTCATGAGTTTGCACATGCTTATACTGCATATCGACTTGGTGATAATACCGCCAAAGATGATGGAAGATTAACGCTAAATCCCTTGAAACACATTGATTGGTTGGGTTTTTTTCTGATTGTTGTTGCCGGATTTGGATGGGCGAAACCGGTAAGTTTTAATCCTGACAACCTGAAAAATAAGCATCGCGACGAGATTTTAATTTCTATAGCAGGACCAATTTCCAATTTTGTAGTTGCTGTAATATTCTTTGTAATTGCACGATTACTATATTCGATTGAATTATTAAACGAAACTTCTTTTGGATTAGAAGTCATTAACCTTATTATGATTTGGGGTGTCATTAATTTCAGTTTGTTTATTTTTAATCTGATTCCATTGCCACCACTCGACGGCTCGCACATATATTTAACATTCATAAAAGATATAAACCCTAAATTGATGATGAACATGTACAAATATGGAACTTTGGTTCTTTTGGCAATCATCATTGGTGAAAGCCAATTTAAAATCAATATTCTGCATATATCACAATTGGTAGGTGGCATTACTTCTTTTTTTATTCAATTATTGGGGTTTCGGTAATTTTAATTATTCATCAAATTGTAATATTTAAGGTTCAAGAAAATGTAGTATAGACAAAAATATGAGAAATAAAAATATTGGACTATATTTATCGAATGCATCAAATAAAAAATTTTTGCTTGAAAAAATAATGGGAAACCAATATTTGAGAGATGATGTTGATTTAAGTTCTCTGAAAGGAGTATTATACTCATTAATAACCATTAATCGCCTGATTGATGATGAAATGAACCACGATTATTTCCTGATAAAAACAAAAGAAAATTCAAATTTGTACACCATGTCAAGTGGTCAGCAGAAAAAGGCACTACTTGCGTATCTAATTGCTCAAAAGCCTGAATATATGGTTCTTGACGATGTTTATAGCAATATTGACAAAGAAACTCAGCAGTCAATTACTTCCACTTTGGTGAAATTGGAAGAAACGACCCTGATGATTCAATTATTTTTCAGAAAACGTGATTTGTTGCCTTGTATCCACACTGTTTATTCTATTAGACATTATATAAGTTGTAATTAATTGAAATAAAATTAGTTACTTTGCAGT
>JACDZH010000461.1 GCA_013426815.1 Paludibacter sp. | reverse complement strand
GGCTGCCTGATTTTCTTGTTTTTTTTGACCGACTTTCAGGAGTAAGGTACTAACAGCTGAGGAGTACCTGGAAGCTTATCTGCAGGCAAGCAGTGAGTTGATCTTCCATGAAAAAGTTTTTCAGTCCCAGGCGGCCTGTGGCGTGGTGGTGCCTGAACCCCTGATTCGTAAGGCCTATGACAGGTTTCGGGCAGCGCACGGTGGAGATCAGTACTTTCCCTGCCATCTGCAAAAAAATCATTTGAAACCAGCAGATTACCTCACCTCCCTAGGCAACGAACTGAAGGTGGAGGCGATACTCGCCCGAGTGGCGTTTCACGCGGAGACGGTCAGTCAGGAAGAGATAGATGCCTATTATCTCAGCCATCAAGGCGCCTTTTCCTTAAGTGAGCAACGGAGTGTCCGATATATTCTCATCAGCACCGGGCAGTGTTGCTCGCATCTGTCTGGAAATATGATTCCGCAGCGAATATCCTCTTTGCATGCCCGCTTGCGGCGGAATCCACAGACCTTCAGTCTGGAGGCATCGCGACACTCTGATTGTGCCACGGCCTCATGCGGTGGATATTTAGGCCGGGTCAGCCCCGGCGAACTGAGCGGTGCCCTCGACCAGACCCTTTTTCGACTGGCGGCAGGTGAGATCAGCCCTGTTATCCGAACCGCCCAGGGTTTTCATATCCTCTACTGCGAGGCCGTTCACGCCACCGAACGGGCCGGAATTGCCGAGGCCCATGGCCGTATTCGACGAATTTTGACCCAGAAAAAAAGAACCCGGGCCTGCCGCGAATGGCTCATGGGCCTCTTCCGTGAGCCGATCAAAAATCTTCCATAAAGAAGTAATCCCATGTCTCAATCCATGGACTCACTGTCAGCCCCCACCAGGATTCATTCCTGTTTTGCCACAAGGACAATCGTCCAGGAAAAAGAAGGTCGAGAGGAACGGGTCGAGATTATCGGGCTGGTCAGGCGCGGACAGATCCTGGCCGATCTGGTGCAGATCCCCAGTTCGCCGCCCATCGGGAAGGAATCGCACGGCAATGTCCCTCCCGTAAAATCGGTTATCCTGCTTCCTGGCCAGCACACTGCCCTTTCGGCCACCGGTGATTCCCTGCTGGCCACTGTGGCCGGATATCCCAAAAGCGTCCACAATCATACCGAGAATGAAGACACCATGACCATCTCAGTGACCCCGCTGGTCAGTGTCAGTCATGATAAGATGGAGGCGCGCCTGAACCTGTATCCACCCCTGCCCCGCACTGCCCCCCTCG
>JACDZH010000099.1 GCA_013426815.1 Paludibacter sp. | reverse complement strand
CCAGTTAACTAAGCATATCCAACTTTCTACTGTGTATATATATTTGTTAGCAGCAAGCCGAAAAAAAGAAACAACAACAACCGACAGCAAAAATCTCATCTAAAATTGCAAAAAATAGAATGTGACATTATAAAATATATCAAAAAATAGAAAAACAACAAAACATAATTAATAATTCGCCATAATTAATTAGTTTAACCTATAAAAATCCCTATTAATGGGGATTGCCTGAAGCTAATGCATAATATAATTTTGCAACCGAATATAAATTAAATAAAAAAGGTATGCAAAAATTATTATTTCTTCTATTATTTTTTATCTCAACGCAGGTCATTGCGCAAAATGGTACTATAAAAGGTTCGGTATCAACTAAAGACGGTAAAGTTGCCGAATTTGTAAATTTGATATTGATAGGTACGCAAAATGGTTCCACGGTTCAACATGACGGAACATATTCGATAACCAATGTAAAGCCTGGTAAATATACTCTGAAAGCTAGTTTTGTTGGAGTAGACACTCAAAGCAAAAGTGTAGTAGTTGAAGCAGGTCAGACGGCAAATGTTGACTTTGTACTCGCCGAAAACAGCAAAGAACTCACCGAAGTAGTGGTAACAGCTAATCCAAGTAAATATGTAGCTGATTATCCTTCGGTATCGTTACGATTAAAAACACCTTTGCTCGAAGTACCTCAAAACATTCAGATAGTAACTCAACAGATTCTGAAAGATCAACAGATCTTTGATATGCTCGAAGGTGTTACCCGCAACGTGAGTGGCGCCAGACGTATGGAACACTGGGACAATTACGCATTGATTTATATGCGCGGTTCGCAGATTGCTGCATTTCGAAACGGGATGAACGTAACTATGTCGTGGAGTCCGCAACCGGAAGACATGAGCATGGTGGAGCGCATAGAGTTTGTAAAAGGTCCTGCAGGATTTATGCTTGCCAATGGCGAACCAAGTGGCTTTTACAATGTAGTAACGAAAAAACCGACAGGCATTACCAAAGGTGAGGTAGGCATGACTGTGGGTAGCTTCAACACTTATCGTGCTACACTCGACCTTGACGGCAAACTTGATAAAGCTGGCAAATTACTCTATCGTTTAAATGTGTTGGGTCAGTCGAAAGGTTCACATCGCCCTTATGAATATAATAACCGTATTTCAGTAGCACCGGTAATTAAATACCAACTAAGCGATAATACTTCGCTTACTGCTGAATACACATATCAGAAAAATGTAATGTCGATGATCGGTTCTAACTATTCGTTCTCAGCGAAAGGATATAATGACCTTCCTGTTGATTTTACAACTGCCGAAGATAACATGACACCAACAACACTTACCGAGAATTCTACTTTTCTGACAATGGTGCATAACTTCAACGACAACTGGAAATTTACCGGACAGATTGCTTACATTAATTCTCAGCAAATTGGTCAAAGCATCTGGCCAAGTGGTTTCTCTGCCAACAAAGACACACTTTATCGCGGAACTTCTATCTGGGATTACGAAGGCGAAAGTAAAGTAGGACAGTTTTTTATAAACGGAGATATACAAACAGGTGGTCTAAGACACCGTATTTTGTCAGGTATTGACATGGGTGACAAATCGTTTTTCCACGATTGGGCTCAAGCAGGTGCACTCAAGCCACTCAATGTTTACAATCCTGTTTACGGGCAAATGTCGGCTGCTGATTACCCTACATTCGACCGTACCAAAACCATTCGTGAACGTGGCGTCCACTACCGCCAATCATATATCGGATATTATGCTCAGGATGAAATTGGTATGTTCAGCGATAAATTGCGCCTGACTTTGGCAGGTCGTTTTACTACTGCCACAGACCAGGATCCTTACTCAGGAAATATCGAAGCATCTAAATTCACTCCTCGTGTTGGTTTAAGTTATTCGATTGACAAAAATACATCGGCTTATGCTGTGTATGATCAGGCTTTTGTACCTCAAGCCGGAGCAGATGTGAATGGAAACAGCTTTAAACCGATCACAGGTGATAACATTGAATTCGGAGCTAAACGTGAATGGTTTGGAGGTAACTGGGTAACAGGTTTATCCATTTATCAAATAACAAAAAACAATGTATTAACATCAGACCCAAACAATATCAACTTCTCCATTCAGTTAGGACAAACTGTAACAAAAGGTATTGAATTTGATATTCGTGGTCAGATTACCGATGAGCTTGACGTCACTGCCAATTACGCTTATACAGATGGTATTGTAACCAAAGATACAGATCCAACCAAAGTTAATATCGACATACCCGGAATCAGTACACATATAGGTAATGCCTGGTTAACTTACAGATTTAAAGATAAAGGATTGAAAGGCTTGGGACTGTCTTTGGGTACACAGTATCAGGGTGGACGTAATTCATGGTATGTTTTCGATGGAACAAGCCAGGCTTTACCTGATTATTTTCGTTTGGATGGAGCTATTTCTTATCAGTTGAATAAATTCACTGTGGCACTGAACGTAAACAATATCACTAGCAAAACTCTATACTCGGGAGCATATTATAACTGGGGAGGATTCTACTACTGGCAATCGGAACCCTTGATTAATTCGAGATTAAATATTACTTATAAGTTTTAAGACCACTAACCCCTGAAGGGGGACAAAAAATGAAAAAACTATTCCATACACTTCACCTTTGGCTCGGACTGGCGTCCGGGCTATTGGTGTTTATAATAGCTATTACCGGAGCTCTTTATGCTTTTCAGGAAGAGATAACCGGAATAGGCAAGTATCACTATGTGGAAGAGCGTAACGAAAATTTTATGCTTCCCTCACAATTGAGCAAAGTAGCCGTGAATATGTTGCCCGGCAAAGAACTTCATGCTGTAAAATATAACGGTAAGACAAAAGCTGCGGAAGCCATTTTTTACGGATACAATCCTGAGTACTATCAAATAGTCTATCTGAATCCTTATACGGGCGAAGTACTGAAGGTGAAAGATATGAACAAAGATTTCTTTCGCTTCATCATGCAGGGCCACTACTACCTGTGGTTACCACCTCATATTGGTCACCCGCTGGTAGCTTCTTCTACCTTGGTTTTTCTCATTATTCTTATTACGGGTCTTGCAATTTGGATACCTAAAAACCGGAAAGCATTGAATAACCGCATTTGGTTCCGCTGGAAAAAAGGAACGAAATGGCCACGCATCAACCTGGATTTGCACGTGGTGGGTGGATTGTACGTCACTGTATTTGCACTTATATTTGCCATTACTGGTTTAGTGTGGGGCTTCGAGTGGTTCTCGAATGCTTATTACCAAGCAGCGGGTGGTGAAAAATCTCTCGCATACACTGAGGTCTTGTCTCATAATCAGGGGACCAGTTCAACTTTGAAAGTGATAGAACCGCTAGACAAGGTGTGGATGCTTATGCAACGTGAATATCCTGATGCAGCCTCCATCGAAGTTCATCCGGTGCATTCCGACACTGCTTCCATTGCAGCTAATGCTAATCAGCGTGACGGGAAGTACTGGAAAACCGATTATCGGTATTTCGATCAATATACCTTGCAGGAAATACTTACAAAAAATATCTATGGCCGATTCAAAGATACCGACTTTGCCGATAAACTTATGCGAATGAATTATGAAATTCATACCGGTGCTATTCTCGGATTACCGAGTAAGATATTTGCTTTTCTGATGAGTCTGTTCATTGCCAGTTTCCCTGTAACTGGATTTATCCTATGGTGGAAAAAGAGGAAAAAGAAATAGCTTTATTCAGAACTAAAAAAAGTTTGGGAGAGCATAACACATTACGCCTCCCAAACAACAAACTACTAATTAATTACTAAAAAAAATGCTATTGAAATTTCGATGATATATCTGATAACCAATCAATTACTCTATTGTCAGTTTTATCATATTCATTATCTTCGTCCAAGGCCAGCCCTACAAACATTCCGGCTTCTTCAGCCCTTGAAGAATCATGAGTATATCCTTCAGCCGAAATATAACCAATTATTTTACAGCCTTTGCCTTTTATAGTCTCGTATAAAATTCCCATTCCATCCACAAACGAATCTGAATAAGAAGAGGAATCACCCAGCCCAAACAACGCTATGGTTTTACCCGCCAGATTTATGTTTTTTAATTTTGGTAGAAATCCATCCCAGTCATCCTGTAAATCACCGACTCCCCACGTTGAAGTCCCTAAAATAAGGTTGGAATAAATTTCAAAGTCAGTCACATTTGCTTTAGACACATCAATTAAAATAACTTCTGTACCTGCAAGCCTTTTGGCTATTCTTGTTGCCACATCCTGAGTATTACCACCTGACGAGCCATAAATTATTGCTATTGGTTTCATTATAAGGTAAGTTTATGAATTATATTTATAATTAAATTAGAGAGTCTTATATCATTATAAGTCGTTTTAAATCAGAATCTATTTAGTTCTATCAATTCTTTTATTACGATCCAACTGCCAATCTTCAACAGGTAGTTTGAAATTACCTGTACAATGACACCGAATAACTTGTAAATTGGTTTTCAATTCTACTATTTTCATAAGTTTGTCAATTTAAATAAATAAGAAAATTACATTGAGTTGTATTTAACTGTTGCACGTAGTTATTACTGAGTTGCTGTGTTTTCAATAGACATTTAAACTCAGTCAATTCTTCATTGTTTAGCAGAATATTAATGTTCTGGTATCCTATCGGAATAAGAATTTTACGAGTAAAATTGGTATTTCTATTCTTGTTCTCCCATTCAGCCCCGTCAATATTATTGAGATATTCTGCAAAGTGGCTGAACTGCGAATCGGTAAAATTAAAATTGATGTTTTTAAACTCAATGTGTATTAAATTGCATTTACTGCACCTAAAAACGTTACCATTAACTGTTCTATTCAAGAAAATCGGGTTCGTATTTTCCATTCAGGATATTGTTTAATTCGACAGTACAAAAATACGAGCTAATAACTGACAAGGCAATCCCCATTAGTAGTGAATTTGAGGAATATACTCACCAACAATAATGACAGAAACAACCTAAATAATACCATTATATTTTTTGATTTTAGAGAGTAATAATTCAATTATATTTTGTAATATTGTGGTTTATTTTCTTCACAGTTGCTCCCACAGTGTTGAATTGTACATTGAATGGATTGAAGGTTTGAAAACGATAACAAAATGTCGAAAGGTATTCTTAAATTCACAGTTTTTCTCGCAAAATAGTATAATTTTCAATATATCCACAATAATTAACACCCACAGATTATGAACAAAAAAATTGAAGAATTATTAAATGCACAAATTGTATTAGAAGGTTATTCATCTAATTTGTATCTTGCAATGGCATCCTGGACTGAATCTGAAGGATATTCAGGTATCTCGCAATGGCTTTATGCACAAGCCGAGGAAGAGCATGTACACATGTTGAGACTATTACATTATATCAATGACAGAGACGGACGTGCTATAATTCCCGAACTGAAACAACCGCCTGTAAGTTTTGAAAGTATTCAAAAAGTATTTGAAGAAGTTTATGCACACGAGAAGTTAATTACTGCATCAATAAACAAAATTGTAGACTTGACTTTTGAAGAAAAGGACTATTCCACAAACCAATGGATACAGTGGTATGTAAATGAGCAGATTGAAGAGGAAAAGACTGCAAGGGAAATCCTCGACAAACTCAAATTGTCAGGACTGGCTAATATGTACTTATTCGATAAGGACATTATGAGTTTTCGTGCGAAAAAATCCGGAGTATGATAAACTACGAAGCATTTTTTAAAGTTACCTATGGTTTGTATATTGTAAGTTCCGGCAACAAGGACAGAGGAAACGGATACATATCCAATACTGTATTTCAGGTTACATCCGAACCTCCCCGATTTGCAGCTTGCTGTAATAAAAACAACTTTACAGCCGAATTTATTCAGAGAAGTCAGGCTTTTTCGGTATCTATCCTGGATCAAAATGCATCTTCCGAAGTTATAGGTAAGTTTGGATATAAAAGTGGAAACGACATTGACAAAATGGTCGGCTCACAAGTAAAATACGGAGAAACTGGCGTACCAATAGTTTTGGATGATTGTATCTCATTTTTCGAATGCAAAGTAGTACAAACGGTAGATGTTGGCACTCACCTTATGTTTATCGGCGAAGTGGTAAATACTGAAGTAATTAACGATACCAAAGACGCGTTGACTTACTTATACTACAGACAAGTGAAAAAGGGATTATCTCCTAAAAATGCTCCTACATACATCGATAAATCAAAGCTTGAAATCAAAACGGAAAATCAATTGGATAAAAAATATAAATGCCCCGCTTGTGGCTTTATTTATGATGATGCGGTTGAAAATGTGAAATTTATCGATTTGCCCGATGACTGGGTGTGCCCGGCATGTGGCACCGAAAAATCCGACTTCATAGAATTATAATAACCCACAAAATAAACAAAACAATGAAATCATTAAAAGGAACTCAAACAGAACAAAACCTGTTGAAATCATTCGCAGGAGAATCACAAGCAAGAAACCGTTATGAATTTTTTGCCAGTGTAGCCAAGAAAGAAGGCTACGAGCAAATTGCTGCCATTTTTATGGAAACTTCGCTTCAGGAAAAAGAACACGCCAAACGTTTCTTTAAATTTCTCGAAGGTGGTTGCGTTGAAATTACAGCAGGTTTTCCGGCAGGTGTTATCGGAACAACCAAAGAAAATTTGAAGGCAGCTGCTGAAGGCGAAAATGAAGAATGGTCTGATCTTTATCCACACTTTGTCGAAGTGGCCAAAGAAGAAGGATTTCCAGAAATTGCAGCCGCATTCAAAATGATTGCAAAAGTGGAAGCCGAGCACGAACGCCGTTATCTGAAATTGCTTCAGAACATTTCCGAAGACCATGTATTTATCAAAGACGGTAAAGTTTGGTGGAAGTGCCTGAACTGCGGATACGTGTACGAATCGGAAAAAGCGTTGGAAAACTGCCCGGCTTGTTTACATCCTAAAGCTTATATGCAGGTGAGAGAAGAAAATTACTAAAAACAAACATTATTTTGTTAAAAACTAATTGATATAATTTATCACCATTTGTTGTATTCTATATCTATAATTACCTATATATTGGGATTCCAGAGTAATTTAGAAATTGTGACCTTTGTATCGAAAAGCAACAATTAGTTTTTTTTCGCAAGCACTAATTAGTTATAAACTTCTTTCAAGGCAAGAGCCATATTGCCCTGAAAGAAGTTTACAATATACCAATAGTGATCGTTTTGATACAGAAAAAGAATATAAGTGATAAATATGCAAATGCAACAAAAATTTTCAGAATATGATAAAATGATTGATTTAATTAATGAAAATCACTCATTACTATTAGTTATCAGTCGTTTCGGTTTGTCATTAGGATTTGACAATCAAACAGTCTTGGAAGTCTGTAATACAAACAAACTTGATTGCACAACTTTTCTCGCAGTAGTTAATTTTCTTTCCGAGAGTAATTTTGAAGTTGATTATGCCTACGAAGATATATCAATTCTTTCACTAATTGATTATCTAAAGAATGCACACAGTTATTTTTTAGATTTTAAATTGCCAATTATCCGCGACAAATTGATAGAAGCAATTAAAAACGAAAACCAAAATATCCCATACGAATCAATTTTCATTCGCTTTTTTGACGAATATGTCACCGAAGTCAGAAAACACATGGAGTACGAGGACAAGGTAGTTTTCCGTTATGTACTTAAGGTGTTGAAAGGTGAACAAAACTTGCATTATAGCATCTCGGTCTTTCAAAGTAGGCACAACGAAATCGACTCAAAACTTATAGAACTGAAAAATATACTTGTGAAATATTATCCAGCGAAGGGTAATAACCACTTGTTGACAGAGGTCTTATTCGAAATTCTGTCGTGCGAAGTAGATTTGGCTAGTCATAATCAAGTGGAGGACTATCTATTTATCCCCGCTGTTGAGGTGCTTGAACAAAAAAACAAACTGACAAAATGAATAATGATCAACTCAAAATAGCTATTGTTGAGCCTTCTGTTATTATTCGGAGTGGTATTTCTGTCGTTTTGAAAAGGATTCCTGGTTACAGAATTAATACAATTGAAATTATATCTACGGAATCAATAAATCGCAATTTAAACATTCATAAACCAGATATTTTAATTATTAATCCTACTTTTTGGGGATATTTTGATGTTAGTAAAATCAAAGATAAAGCCGAAACGTCAAAAATTAAATGTTTAGCCTTGGTTTATTCCACCGTTGATGTGAATCTACTGCGTAGTTACGATGAGACATTAAGTATTTATGATTCGGTTGATCAATTGAAGAACAAATTGGATAAACTACTTATTGTCGATTTAAATGAGGATTCCGAAGAGCAGAACGCATTAAGTACTCGCGAAAAAGAAATAATAATAGGTATTGTGAGAGGACTTACAAACAAAGAAATAGCACAGAGCTTATTTCTTTCTGCACATACTGTGATTTCGCATCGGAAGAATATTACCCGGAAATTAGAGATTCATACTACAGCTGGACTAACCATTTATGCCATAGTGAATAAACTGATTGAAATTGAAGAAATAAAAAAAAACATATAAACTTGATAAGTGATGATACATTAAATAATATGCAAAGAAAAATATTCTAACAAGAATACATTTAAATTATGAATCTAATTAAGATCTACATGAAATCACAGAGGTATATCGATTAATCGAAATAAAGTCGATTCCTTAATTTAATAATTAATAAAATAATACATGCTCACAATAGATTCATTTTTAGGTATCAGTATTGGCATTTGTTCTTTTCTAATAATAGGTTTGCTTCATCCTATTGTGATTAAAGGGGAATATTATTTTGGCACAAAAATATGGCCATTATTCCTTATAGGAGGAGTGTTTTGCATAATTTGCTCTATAATTATCAAAAGTATAATTATTTCTAGTTTGTTTGGGGTCTTTGGATTTTCTCTGTTTTGGAGTATTCTTGAACTATTTCAGCAAAAAAAGAGAGTTGAAAAAGGTTGGTTTCCAAAAAAGGAGAATAAAAAATTTAATTAGAAATCACAGATGATATACAATTATAATAATATTTCAAAATCGACAATTTATATAATTTTAAATTGAAAAATAGGTATAAACAAATAATTTTAAAATGTTCATGTATTTGCTTATATTATAGCTATTATCACACTATTCAATTAAATTAATCGCCCAAAAAGCAAAAAAAGCCACAGCAAGTTAGAGTTTATTTTCAAACGTTTTGCAGTGGCTTTTATAGCTTTTTGATAATAGGCAGAGCGGTCACAGTACATTGTTTTTTTTGCTCGCTTAGAAGTCTCGAAGCACCTCGAAATAAAAAAAACAATGAACTGTGAAGAGTTGATTGCAAAGCAATAATTACCAACATAAACATTACCAACAAGAATATAAATATTTTGTAAAAAAACTGATAAATCACATTATTAATCTATAAATAGTGTTTATATTTGTTGCCATATTCAACCTTAGTATTAATATTAAATCATTACAAGTATGGCAAGTACCTATGAAACTGGCTGTATCCAAAACGTAGCGAATTTTGAAACATTAATTTCTTACATTACGGCATTTGGAACAGACTACAACCCTTCAAAAAACAGTCTCACAATTCCAGAGTTACAAAAAATTTTATCTGAATCAAAAGTGTCATTAAGCACTGTAAACGTTGCTTTCTCCGCACACTCAAACGCTGCGTCTGCTCGCGAATCCGCATTCGAGCCATTAAGCAAACTCGTTACACGAGCTAACAACGCCTTAAAAGCAACCGACACAACTACTCAGGTCGACGACAGTGCTAAAACCATTGTCCGCAAGCTACAAGGTACAAGAGCCAGCGCAAAACTTACAGACGAAGAAAAGAAAGCTTTAGAAGCCGAAGGCAAAGAAGTAAACCAGATTTCAACCTCACAAATGGGCTTCGACGACAGAATAGAAAACTTCGACAAATTCATAACTTTATTGTCTTCAATTCCCAACTATGCACCCAATGAAGAAGATCTAAAAATCGCAAGTCTATCAGCTTATCGTGATAGCTTAAAATCAAAGAATGCCGATGTTCTACCAACCGAAGTACAGTTAAGCAACGCACGCATTGCACGCAACAACATTCAAGATAAACCACTCACAGGCTTAGTAGATATAGCATTTGACGCTAAAGTTTACATTAAATCCGTATACGGTGCCACAAGCCCCCAATACAAACAAGTTTCAAAGCTTGCTTTCGTAAAACAAAAGAAATAAACCAAATAAACCTACTGCGGTTGTCGGAACGACAACCGCAGTTTTATAAGTTCAAGCCATAAAATACATTTTCACTACCTAAACTTACTTTTTATGACCCCGAACTTATTTTCTTGCTTCCCGATTTTACTTTCTTGTTCCCTGATTTTACTTATTCGCATTCCGACTTTATTTTCTTCGTCCCCAAAAGTATTTTTTGACACCCCGACTTTGCTTTCTTGCTCCCCGAAAATACTTTTTGGCAATCCTGACTTACATTCCTGCTCCCCGACTTTACTTTCTTCGACCCTGTTAATAAATTCTTCGACCCGCAAAACCATATTAACCAACAACAACTATCGAAACAACAAGACACAATTATACACAACCAACGGCCATGCTGCTAACACACGCCTATGGGCACTGGCTGGCTGACGTGCAATTTGGAGGTTTTGCTCCCGCATTCACCTTGTCGTTCCACGACAGCGAATGCTCCCGCAAACCGCCAAATGCCCATAGCCTCGGTCGTTATGTGCAGCAGCAAAAAACGAAAAAGAGCGACTTTGAATTGGTGGAAAAATCTTTGACGAACTGTCCGCTTCTTCTCGACTTTCAGACAATTTTGTAAGGACAAATTTAGTTCACATTTCATTTTTTGCTTGCGGACAATTCCTCGCAGATTTTCGAAGGAAAGACAGAATCTCTATTTGTCATTTTGACTGTTGACACATACCGACTGAAAACTAAACCAAACGTATTTCGTTTTTCTGAATTTGCTCGTTAGCAGGCTGAAAGCGGTTTCACAGAGGTCGAAATAAGAAAAGAAAGAGAAAACCAAACTTTCTATGACAACCCGAAAGAAGAAAAACCCGTTTCGGGCTGTCCAAACAATGTTTAAGGGGAAAAACGAATTGGATTTTGCTCATTTTTTGACAAATTTCTGCGGTTTGACAACTTTTCGACAAGAAAAAACAAATTCTGCTTTTCGACTTGAAAACTAAAATATATTTTGTTAATTTGTGACTGCTTTTTAACGGTTTGACTTTGAAGAAAAAACTGAAAGACAATTTTTCTGTTTGACACAAATTTAATCGTTTCGACAATTTTATAAACCTTGAAAACGAATTGACAAACTATATTCAACAAGCTGATTGCACATAACACACGCCTAAGCGCATTGGCGACTTGACGTGCATTTCGGCAGTTTTGCTCCCGCATTCACTTTGTCGTTTCACGACAGCGAATGCTCCCGCAAATGAAACATACCGTACAACGGTGCCTCCAAATGCACTTAGCCTCGGTCGTTAGCAGCAGGCCGAAAAAAAAAGAAGACGCATAACATTAATG
>JACDZH010000460.1 GCA_013426815.1 Paludibacter sp. | reverse complement strand
GCCTTTAATCTTGTGAAATTTTCCTTGCAAATCTTTGAAAAAGAGCTCAATGAACTAACAGCTGAGGAGTACCTGGAAGCTTATCTGCAGGCAAGCAATGAGTTGATCTTCCATGAAAAAGTTTTTCAGTCCCAGGCGGCCTGTGGCGTGGTGGTGCCTGAACCCCTGATTCGTAAGGCCTATGACAGGTTTCGGGCAGCGCACGGTGGAGATCAGTACTTTCCCTGCCATCTGCAAAAAAATCATTTGAAACCAGCAGATTACCTCACCTCCCTAGGCAACGAACTGAAGGTGGAGGCGATACTCGCCCGAGTGGCGTTTCACGCGGAGACGGTCAGTCAGGAAGAGATAGATGCCTATTATCTCAGCCATCAAGGCGCCTTTTCCTTAAGTGAGCAACGGAGTGTCCGATATATTCTCATCAGCACCGGGCAGTGTTGCTCGCATCTGTCTGGAAATATGATTCCGCAGCGAATATCCTCTTTGCATGCCCGCTTGCGGCGGAATCCACAGACCTTCAGTCTGGAGGCATCGCGACACTCTGATTGTGCCACGGCCTCATGCGGTGGATATTTAGGCCGGGTCAGCCCCGGCGAACTGAGCGGTGCCCTCGACCAGACCCTTTTTCGACTGGCGGCAGGTGAGATCAGCCCTGTTATCCGAACCGCCCAGGGTTTTCATATCCTCTACTGCGAGGCCGTTCACGCCACCGAACGGGCCGGAATTGCCGAGGCCCATGGCCGTATTCGACGAATTTTGACCCAGAAAAAAAGAACCCGGGCCTGCCGCGAATGGCTCATGGGCCTCTTCCGTGAGCCGATCAAAAATCTTCCATAAAGAAGTAATCCCATGTCTCAATCCATGGACTCACTGTCAGCCCCCACCAGGATTCATTCCTGTTTTGCCACAAGGACAATCGTCCAGGAAAAAGAAGGTCGAGAGGAACGGGTCGAGATTATCGAGCTGGTCAGGCGCGGACAGATCCTGGCCAATCTGGTGCAGATTCCCAGTTCGCCTTCCATCGGCAAGGAATCCCACGGCAATGTCCTTCCCGTAAAATCGGTTATCCTGCTTCCTGGCCAGCACACGGCCCTTTCGGCCACCGGTGATTCCCTGCTGGCCACTGTGGCCGGGTATCCCAAAAGCGTCCACAATCATACCGAGAATGAAGTCACCATGACCATCTCAGTGACCCCGCTGGTCACTGTCAGTCATGACAAGATGGAGGCGCGCCTGAACCTGTATCCACCCCTGCCCCGCACTGCCCCCCTCG
>JACDZH010000098.1 GCA_013426815.1 Paludibacter sp. | reverse complement strand
TTGCCGTGGCAAATAACGATTGATCCTTTTCTAGGGGTGCTGAGTAGTTACGAAAGTTCATGTTTTTATTAATAATTTGTTCAATGATAAGTTGTTCTAAAGACGATAATGACAACCCTGAACAGCTTCCAAAATTGACAACAAAAGGTTTAGGATCATTTGGTTGTATGGTAAATAGTGAAGTTTGGCTACCTCGGAAACTTCGGATTCCATTATCAAGTTCATTACCTGAATTGGATGTAATTTATTCTAATCAATTTGGAAATCTCACAATAATGGCCAGAAGAGAATATAACTCAAGTATAAAATATGAGGCTATAAAATTAGAAGCTGACTCTGTATTCAATAATGGAAACTACATTTTTAAAAAATTTGATGATGGTCTTATTGACCCTCCCTCAACATATTTTGAACGAGTGACTAACAAGGATAGTAAATTATTTAATCTATCATATTCTTCTAATAATCTTAGTATTATATATCTTGATACAATTCAAAAATTATTTCAGGAACTTTTGAAATAGTTCTATTTGATAGTATTGATAATAATAGAATAATAGTTACTAAAGGTGTATTTGATTTAAAATATATAAAGCCATGAAAAGAACAATATTAATTTCAATAATGTGCATATTTTTACTTAGAGTATTTGCACAGATTTGTGACAATTCGATAACAGCAACAATTCCTTACTTATCAGGGTATGCAAGTGGTAGCTATACAATATACCCTCGTTCAGGAGGTGTTGCTACTTTGAGGAATTTGCAACATCCAATTATTATTGTTGAAGGTTTTGACTATAGCCAAAATTATGTATGTCAAGATATTTATAACATGATGAATGTGAGTGTTTCTGGTATCAGACTTGCATCAACTCTAAGAAATAGAGGTTATGATTTAATAGTTTTAAATTTTGATAATGGAGGTGATTATATTCAAAGAAATGCATTCTTGTTAGTAGAGTTAATAAATCAAGTCAATCAATATATGGCATTACCTAATGAAAATGTAGTTGTTGGGTACAGTATGGGCGGTTTGGTTTCACGTTATGCACTGACTTATATGGAACAAAACAACATGAACCATGCCACCAGATTATTTATTTCTTATGATTCACCCCAACAAGGGGCAAATATTGCAATGGGGGTGCAATCTCTTTTAATGGTTATTAGAAGTAGTTTAGGTGTATTTTCATTATTGGTTCCAGAACTTCAGGATAGATATTTTGAATTGACTTGCCCTGCTGCAAAACAAATGCTTATCTATCATGACAATGGGGTTAAAGAAAATCCAGGAGATGTGGTTAAACTACCTGAGCATATAAAATTTTTTAACAAATTACGAAATTTAAATATTTGCAATGGTTATCCAAAACTCTCAAAAAATGTAGCAATTACATTAGGCAGTTGTAATGGCAAATTACAACAAAATGTATATAATACAGATATGACACCTGGTGGTATTGCATTTGAATTTTCGTGGACTTACAAGCAAGTCCCATGGTTTGCACTTGCACAAAGTGGATTTGCCGCAGCATTGCCAAGTAAATATTATCCAAATTATCCTTCAAACTATCCTTCCAATATTTATTTGTCATATTTAGGTGGCGTAGTTAATGACTTTATAGCATTACATGCCGCTGGACAACAACCTCTTGATGTAGTACCAGGGAGTAATGTAAATATTTATGAGCAAATTAATGAACAGTTATCAAGAACGATCGGTATTGGAAATTTTTCATCTTCATTAACATTTAAAAGCCCAACTATGATTCCAACTGTATCGGCACTTGATTTAGCAACCAATAACTATTTTTATAATGTAAGTGCAGATCCTAACATTTTATCTTTAACACCTTTCGAAGCTATATTTCATGGTTTTTCCGATAATAGTTCACATTTAGCACCCGCTCGTGATTATAACGAAATACAGTTCGTTTTATATCAAATTTCCGATTTGTCATCACCATCTTGTTATCCATTAAATACATCAAGAGCATTAACTGTTAGAACTATAAAATCAGGTGAAAATGTCATTGAAAACAATGTAGGGAGTATTACTGCACAAAATTATAAAATACTAAGTGGTGGTAAAGCCTCTATCGAAGCAACAACATCAATTACTTTAAGCCCAGGTTTTTTAGCAGGGGCGGGTTCTAAATTCTCTGCTAATATTGTTTGCCTTCCAAAACAATGCGTGTTTACAAACAGTGCATCAACATTGAAAAGTGTGACTGATCAAAGCAATAATTTAAAAAGTAGTTCTCAAAATTATGATGATAATATTATCGCTGAATATGATGCTAAAACAGTTTTAAGTAATCTTGAATCTATTGAGAATGAACTTAAAGAAATTTCAGTTTACCCCAATCCTTCAAATAGTGGATTATTCTATTTATCTACACTTGAATCTGATAAAATTCAGGAAATGTCAATTTTTAATTCCTTTGGTACAGAAGTAAAAAGCTATAAACAATTTAAATCGGTGATAAATCTTCAAGATGAACCTGATGGGATGTATATATTGGGAATTAAAACAAATAATGGAATTAAAACAAAAAAAATAGTTAAAAACAAAAATTACTAACACTAACAAACGCCTATGGTCACATGCTGGATGACTTCCATTCAGCAGTTTTTGCTCCCGTATTCAATTTGTCGCTGTGCGACAGTGAACGCTTCCGCAAATTGCCAAATGCTTATAGCCTCGTTCGTTAAATGATTTTTCTTATCTTTGTCAAACTACCAACCTGCAACGACTATCAACCTATGCCACTAACACAAATTGAAGAATTGCCAACCGAAGATGATTTGATTCAAAAGGAATTTGAGGCACTTCTTTATGATTACAGCAAAACAAATCACCGCCAAAAAATTGAACTTATCACCAAAGCTTTTAATTTTGCTAAAGCTGCTCACAAAGGCATAAAACGCCGTTCTGGAGAACCTTACATTATGCACCCACTGGCTGTAGCACGTATTGCTGTGAAAGAAATTGGTCTTGGTTCTACTTCAATTTGTTCCTCTTTACTTCACGATGTAGTGGAGGATACTGATTTCTCAATAGAAGATATCGAAAATCTTTTTGGAGCAAAAATTGCACAAATTGTTGATGGTCTGACAAAAATTTCGGGTGGCGTATTTGCCGAAAAGGCTTCGGAACAAGCCGAAAATTTCAGAAAACTGTTAATCACCATGTCCGAAGATGTTCGGGTTATTTTAATAAAAATTTCCGACCGACTTCACAATATGCGAACCCTAGGTTCCATGCCAATTGCCAAACAATATAAAATTGCCGGTGAAACACAATATATTTACGCCCCACTTGCCCACAGATTAGGACTTTTCCGTATAAAAACGGAACTCGAGAATCTAAGCTTTAAATTTGAACATCCAGAAACTTTCGAACTGATAGAGTCAAAATTGGCTGTTGACGAAGAATCTCGTAATCTGTTTTATAAAGAATTTTCTGAACCCATTGATAAAAAATTGACCAAAATGGGTTATGAATTCAAACTTCGAGCCCGAATTAAATCGGTTTATTCTATTTGGCGTAAAATGTCAACCCGCAATATTCCATTCGAGGAAGTATATGATATTCTGGCTGAACGTATTATTTTTAAACCCCGCGAAGGCATGAGCGAAAAGGACCAGTGCTGGATGCTTTACTCTGCCATTACAGAATTATACCGACCTCATCCCGAAAGAATCAGAGATTGGGTGAGCACACCTAAAGCAAATGGTTATGAAGCTTTGCATGTTACGGTAATGGGACAGGGTGGAAGATGGGTAGAAGTTCAGATTCGAAGCGAACGGATGAATGATATCGCTGAAAAAGGATTAGCTGCACACTGGAAATACAAAACTGGTGTTGCCGATGAATCTGAATTGGATAAATGGCTGAAAACCTTAAAGGAAATGCTTGAACATCCTGAACCGAATGCCATCGATTTTATGGATACTTTCAAGTTAACCCTTTTTGCTTCCGAAATTTTTGTATTTACACCAAAAGGCGAGATTTTAACTATTGCTCAAGGTGCTACCGCGCTTGATTTTGCATATTCTGTTCATACCGATTTGGGAAATCATTGTATCGGAGCCAAGGTAAATCACAAATTAGTACCACTCAGCTATAGGCTCAATAGTGGTGATCAAGTTGAAATACTAACTACCAAAAAACAAACACCTCAATTAGAATGGCTCGATTATGTAACAACTGCACGTGCAAAAGCTAAACTGAAAGCACTATTCAAAAAAGAAGAAAAGATGTTTGTTTCCGAGGGGCAGAAAAGTATTGAAAAAGCTTTGATTGAATGTGGATTACAATTTAGCAACGAAAATTTGGTTAGAATTCTCAACCATTACAATATAACTCAACGCAACGAACTTTTTTTACAAGCCGGAAAAAACTTGTTAAATCTGGATGATATCAGCAAAATTGTATTCAAAGCAAAAAATCGAAATGTTTTCGTCAAATACCTGAAAAACCCTTTTGGGGGTTCATCTGATAGCAATAAACAACATGAATCTGTCAGTATTGATAGCAAAATTGACCGAAAAAAGCCTATCAAACTGACCGAAGAAAATGCCGGAAAAACTTATAAATTTGCAGACTGTTGTCACCCTATTCCAGGTGATAATGTATTGGGCTATGTAGATGAAACAGAAACGGTTATCATTCATAAACGTCAATGTGAGGTAGCCGACAAACTGAAAAGTAGTTTTGGTGAACGAATTATTACAGCCGACTGGGCAACTCACAAAGTACTTTCTTATATAGAAATACTCGAAATAAAAGGAATCGATAAAAAAGGAATTCTTATTCAAATTCTCAAAGTTATTACCGAAGCATTTGGGGTAAATATCTATAAAATGAACATTGAAACCGATGCGGGTATATTTGTCGGACAGTTTCATATTTATGTACACGACACCGAAGAAATCAATAATTTATGCAGGGATATTATTAAAATTAAAGAAGTAAACTCGGTACGGCGTGTTCAAGAGAAAATCTCATAATTTATATCCATTATGTAATCGATGTAAGCACTTCACAATGAAGATATTCAGTTCATTTTATTTTAATACTATTTCCAACACTAACAAATCTGATTCGTTTATCCTCTAATTTTACAATTTCTTCTTTTTGTTCCTTATAATGACTAAAAGTTTCAAAATGAACTGGTACAACTGTTTTGGGATGGGTGTTTGAGATCAACTTTTGTAACATTTTTGCATTCAAAGTCAATGTCATTACCCAACTTCCTTGACTGGCTGCACCCATATTTGCAATTAATAAGTCAATTTCACGATTCTTCAACGAATTGATTATCATATTCTTGTAAACAGTGTCGCCTGTGATGTAAATTCTTACATTTTCATCTCCTTTTGAAATAGTGAGATAGTAACCGTTGCCTTTTCCTGCAAATAATGCACTTAAAGGATTAACACCATGCACTGTAGGAATTGCTTCAATTTCTATTTTATACCCTTGTGAGGAAATCTGCTTGTTCTCATGCCAATTCAATACAGATACATCTTTTATCCCATTATTTAATAATAGTTCAGATGAGTTTTTATTTGTCACAACGATCGATTCTTGTTTAATTTTTGATAATCCAAGACTGTCAAGATGGTCTTCGTGATTGTGTGTAATTAACCAAATATCAATGCTATTGAATGTTTTTTCATCATATATTGGCTGCTCCATTCTCATTGATTTAAACCAAGTATAGTTCTGAACAGTTCCTTTCTTACACAGAACCGGATCACAGGCAATATTCAAATTACCTATTGATAAAATAAAAGTTGCACCACCAATCCAATAAAATGTCATTTCCATACTCATTGTTTATATGTACTATTTATTAAGCTTGGTTTTATTCAGTGTAAATGCTTTGAAGTACACAGAAGTAAATATAATTTTTGAGTTACAAGGAACTTGAGGTTCACGAAATGGATTTAACCGATAATCAGGGCTAAAACCACTTATTTGTGTAAGAAAAATCACCGTTTTATATTTTTCGGGAATGTATACGTTAAATGCTTTATCTTGTCCAACATTTGTATGCAAAGCCCAAGCAGTCCACCATTCCAACCCATGCCTTGCAATAACAATTGTGCTATCGTCTTTGGTTATTACAGATTTCAGCGTTTTTAAATCATTGTAAGTAATATCATTTAACACTGCTTCTTTAGGGTGTCCAACTACAGCAACAACTGATAATAATGTAATGATGAGTAGAAAGATACTTAAAATCTGAAGTTGTTTTTTATTAATTACTGATACCATTTGAATGATTAGTAAAGTTTGGGGTATGAATAAGAACAAACTAAGCCTTTTGAGATAATCTCCATCAATCATTGGGAATGAGAGTAATATCAAGCAAATAATACTCGAAAACATGATTGCTTTTTGATAAATTAATAATTTTGCATAGTTTTTTATCAAAATAATTATGCCAGTAATTGCAAATGTTAAAGAAATTAATATTATTAAAATATCTGGTGGTTTCAACACTTCGTTAATTAATGCAGGTTTTTCAAAAATCAATGCTCCGATTGTTAACAATCTGTTAAAACGGGATATATCAAATAGAGCAACTATACCCAAACCAAAGATTATCAGCATTGTCAATGGAATAATTGATTTTCGTTTGAATGTAAAAACAACAGACAAACCCAGAAAAAATAATGCAAATATAAACGTACCAAAATGAGTTAACCCTGTAATAATTAGAAATAATAAAGCTAAAATAATTTTAAAAATTTTTTTATCGTATTGATATGAAATAAGATAAGCTACAAAACCAAATAAAAATGTAATTGCAAGTGCATTTTTTTGTAAATCGGACGTCAATACCAGAGGTGAAAAAGAAAGAACACAGAATGCTGAAATGCTGAGGATAAATAATTTTGATGTTACGGGTTGACTCAGGCTCACAATTTTATAAAGAGGTAAAAGAAGTAGTGGAATTGAAATACAATCAATTATTTTAACTACAAACATAGTCAGATTGTCAGAAATAATTAAACCAAAGAGAGATGCAACTTTTATCAAAGCTGCATCTAAATAAAATAAAAAAGGCATATCTGCAAATCCCAAAGCACCAGTATTAAGAATCGATCTTACTTGTAACGGATAATAACCACCATTTACTCCGGGAATTAAATCTTGGGAGAAATTAAAATAGAATCGAAAGCAAAAGGCGATAAAACCTATTAAGAAATAAATACTAATAGGTATTCGGTTTAATTTTTTATTTGATAAATCCATCATATTAAGTTATAATTTAAAAGCATTACTATCAAACAATGTTTAACATCGTATAAATTATTGAACGCTAAAGGATTAATAAAATTCTATTTTTTAGATGTTATCATCAGTGCAAATGTAAAAAAATTTTGTTATTTATTTTTTTATAATTGTTTTTTCCAGATATGAATTTTTCATGGTTTGGATTTTTGTAGAATAAGTTAAGTCTACTTCATACCGATTTCACAAACAATATAGTCCTTTTTATAGCAATTGGTACGAATAAGTCTTATTGTCCTATTTGTTTGTTCGGTTATACATAATCTCGAAATAATTGATATTCATCGGCATTAGCAACTCTAATGATATAAAAATAATCTTGGGTAATTTTTATATATACTGATTGTATTATTTGATTTCACTTCGTCTTCTTTGTATCTTTTAATATTGAAATTAAAGATTCAAAGATTAACAATATTTGTGTGTTTCAATTAATTTCCTATTTGTTTTTAAAGTGATTAAAAAGCTTAATATAAAAATAATTAATAATATAATAAAAGTATTGTTAACTAATGATTACTTCTTTTCCAATTCCAATTCTATTTTTCCCAAATATAATCCACTTTTACCCATTTGTGCAATGACGATTGATTTACCTGCAGCATTTTTTTCAGAAACATTAGTAATCATACTATGCGAATGTCCACCAATGATTACATCGATGTATCGCGTGGAATGCGCCATTTGATAATCCTTTTCGGCGCCTAAGTGTGATAAGCAGATTATCACATCACAATGTTTCATTTTTTTTAAAAAGTTTGACATTTTGAAAGCTGTTTCCAAAGCATCTTTGTATACAATTCCTTTGTAATTGTTTTCAATAATCAATCCCTTTGGTTCAACATTGATAGCCATAATTCCAATTTTTAAACCTGCTTTTTCTACTATCAGATAGGGTTTTACTAAATTGAAAAGTGCTGTATTCTGAAATTGATAATTTGAACTTAATATCGGAAATTTTGCTGTTTGTAAAATAGTAGCCAACGTATCAACACCGTTATCAAATTCGTGATTTCCAAGTGTAATTGCATCGTATTTCATTTTGTTCATAGCATCAACTTCCACTCTTCCATTAAAAAAATTGTAATATGGCGTTCCCTGAGAAAAATCTCCGGCATCAAGCAGAAGTAAATTTTTTTCATTTTCTCTGACTTGTGCTATAACTCCCATCCGTCGTGCATATCCACCCATATCGGATGTTTTCAAAACAGATTTTTCTGTTGCTTCAACCTGACTATGTGTGTCATTGGTATGTAAAATTACCAATTTAATTTTCTGTTGTGCCGAAATTGTAACAATACAAAAAACTATACCAATAGTAATTAGATTAAATTTGTTATTTATATTCATTTTGCTAATTGTCATTTATCAATTGATTTTTATTCTTCCATCCAATTTTGATTCAATTTTATTTCCTTTTTTTGTTTCGTTTTTAATAAAATCGAGTAAAATCTTCCGAACTAATTTACCGGTATTTATCCGCTTTACATATTGCGCCAATTGCACCATTTTGTCATTTCCACCCGCCAAATAATCGTTTGTGGCAATACTATATAATTTATTTATATCCAATGGTTTAGCATTAATACTAATATTTATTGCCTTGCCATTACTGATTTCCATCTTCATACCTGAGACACCTTCGCCTCCCTTGGTGGCAAAATACTGCAATAATTCTAACAATTTGTCACCTTTAAGCCAAAGAATTACTAATTCGTTTTCGAAAGGCATTAATTCAAATACTTTACCAATAGTAATATTTCCTACAGGAATTTCGGTACGCAAACCACCCAAGTTTACAATTGATAGGTCAACTTTTTCGCCCAAATATTCCGAACCAGCTTGTTGGTAAACATCAGCACTAAAGTTGGAAAGTAAACTTTCGGGAGCGTGTCCTCTCATATTTTCTGTCGCTACACCAATAACTTCACTCATCTGAGCGTCCACTTTTAGTTTTATAGGTTGCAAATATGCTTCGTAATTTTTGTCTGCATTTGCTTCTGTGCTACTATCAAGGGCAATTTTGGTTGACAAAACATGGTTAATCATCCAAGTTTTATGATTGCACGATGTACTTAAAATCAGTAATATAGCAAGTGGAATCAGCTTTATTCTATGCATTTTGAGTAATTGATTTAATTTTGAAGGCGAAAGTAATAAAATAAGTTGATGTGCCAAAAAAAGCAAAATTAGCCATAAGGCATTAAATTTCAATTTGAGCAGAGAATTATATTGTTTATAATCTTCTGAAAGCACCAAAATAATGATATTTTCTAGTCAAAATACATATTTCTTGTCTTTATTAAATGACCACTAAATACTCTAGTTGCAAATACAAATACCGATTCACACAATAATTGTGTTGAGCAGCGGAAATAAAAAAAAAGAGGTGATTCTATGTTTAATCGTTAATTAAAAAATGTTAATTATGTTAAAATATCACATCTGACCAATAATTATTAAAAAATTATTACATTTTTTACTCAAGAAGAGACTGATGTTTAAATTTGATTATTTCATTTAAGTAGTTTCAAGTATTTAGTTACGCGTTACAATACTGTTTAGTTGGACATTAATTACATAAAACATATCAATAATTATTACTTATTACTTAATTCTACTTTGACAGATTTATCTAAAAGAAATAGTAACGCGGATTTAGCGGATTATTTTTTGAAATGGTAACTGATTTATACACGGATTAAAAAATTTCATAAATGAAATTTGCAGATTGAAGTTATAGTGTCTCTTTATTTCATCCTAATTTTGACTTGTTAAAATTTAAATCCGAATTATATCTGTTTTTTTTCAATTTATATCTGTTTTAATCTGCGTTATCCGTTAAATCCGCGTTACTATTCTTTTGAATTTCTTTCCTTGAAAATAAATCTTTAATTTATCAAAGTAAAACTAATCACATATTTAAATCAGATTGAAAACTCACAAAAGAAATACTATTGAAAATATTTTTAAAGGATAAAAAAATAAATTTTAGATTTCTGATTTGTTGATGTACTTTTGTAATTGATTGTACGTTTCTGCTTTTTAAAAAAAATATGAAAAAATTCATTTCAGCATTTCTACCTCTGTCATTGATACTTATTTTAAGCTCATGTAACGATATGTATGATGTACCTACACTATCGAATCTACCTGATATAAAAGGTGAAACAGGCAGAATATTTATACTTTCGGAGGGACTTTTCAATATGAACAACAGCACCTTGAGTTATATTAATTTCGATAATAAAACCATAGAATATGACTTTTTTTCACTGCTCAACAGTCGTGGATTGGGCGATACAGCCAATGATATGAAACTATATGGCAACAAACTGTGGATTATTGTAAATGTTTCATCTCAGGTTGAAGTTGTTGATGTTCGCACAGGAATCACAATTCGCCGCATTCCGTTTTTCGACGAAAAAGGGAAATCTCGACAACCCCGTTTTGTTACTTTCAATGGCGAAAAAGCCTATATTTGTTCATTTGATGGAACAGTGACTCGTATCGATACTACTTTGCTCCAAATTGAAGCCATTACCACTTGTGGTCGAAATCCCGATGGAATTGCAGTAGCAAACGAAAAATTATATGTTTCCAATTCTGGAGGATTGGACATACCAAACTACGACAATACCGTTTCAGTATTAGATTTAAATACCTTTACAGAAATAAAAAAAATTACTGTAGGTATTAATCCTTCAAAAATTGAAACAGACACTCATGGTGACATTTACTTGGTTTCTCGGGGCAATAACGGCAATATAAAAGCTAGCTGGCAGCGTATTGATAGTAAAACAGATGAATTGATACAAACTTTTAACAATTTACCAGCAATAAATTTTACCATTCAAAATGATACTGCATATCTTTATAATCTCGACAATGTTACAAATAACTATTGGATAAGAACCTTTGATTGTAAAACCGAAGAAATTATTTCTGATAATTTTATAAGCGATGTTACAAGTATTGAACGACCTTTTGGGATTGCAGTGCATCCCAACAATGGCAATGTGTATATTACTGATGCTCGCTCCTACACTGTGAAAGGCAGCCTGCTTTGTTTCACCAAAAATGGAAAATTGCTTTATAAAATTGAAAACGTAGGATTAAATCCTAATGCAGTGTTGATTATTCCCTAAAACATAATTGGAAAGTCTGATAATTGAAAATTAATTGATTTCTATACATAAGAGTTTATAGCTAGCTAATTCTTCATAAATGCTTAAAAATAAATATTGTCAACAAATACATCGAATCAACTGACTTTATTCCTTTTATTTTACTTTATCCCTTTGCAGATTAAAAAAAACACTGTATATTTGCACCCGCTTAACAAAAATGGCGTCATAGCTCAGTTGGTAGAGCAAAGGACTGAAAATCCTTGTGTCCCCGGTTCGATTCCTGGTGACGCCACAAAAAAAGCACTTAAACAGAAATGTTTAGGTGCTTTTTCTTTTATTTGGTTTTGCGTTCAGTGTGTTATGGAAATAGTTATGAATTCTTTGCCATCGTGCAAAGATAATATGGTTTCATGTGTGTGAAGGTTGATTATTAACCTGAGTTCGGGATAAGAATTTTAAAATTCAATTGATAATTGAGGTG
>JACDZH010000097.1 GCA_013426815.1 Paludibacter sp. | reverse complement strand
TTGGCTCCTCTTTTTTCAATCTAATCAAAATTCTTTTTACCGGACAACAGTGATTCCAATTATATTTTTTCCAAAAAAATTGACAAATAGTAGTGCAAATCTTCTAATAATCAGACATGAAGGTTGCAACATCTAAAATTGGGTTTCATTGATTAACAAATCCCTGTTAGTTCCTCCACCTATGGCTGTTACAAAACCAACCACATTAACACCATATCAGTCGAATTGCTTCGCCGAAGCTAGACGTATGCAACTCATAGCAAAGGCTATTGTACCTGCATAATCAATTGAATGAATATAATTCTTGGAGAATTTTAATTTTAAAATAAGCAATAGCATGAAAAAAAATGGAGCGTATCAAAAATTATTTTGATACGCTCCATTTTTCCATTTAATTATTATTTTTTTGCAGGAGCAGGAGCTAATGGCTTTGCAGGAGTTTTTGTAGCCTCGGGAGATTCACCAAAATTTGGAGCAACAACGCCAGGTTCTGTAGGTTTGGCATGTTGTATTTGATCTTTAATTTCTGATTCATTTTGTGTTGCAGATTGTTTGGAACGAACTCCAACAGTAGCAATTGAAAGGACAACAACTACAACCACCATACCCCATGTTGCTTTTTCGAGGAAATCTGTTGTTTTGCGAACTCCCATTATCTGGTTCGAAGATGAAAAACCAGCAGCTAAACCACCACCTTTTGAGTTTTGAACCAATACCAATAAAGTGAGCAAAATAGAGGAAATAACAATTAAAATAGTGAGTAGAACGTACATGATTGTATTTATTTTTTTGAGTTTGTGATAACTTTTTCCAAAAAACGAATTTGGTCTGCAAAGTAAACACTTTTTTTCGGATTATTCAAATTTAATTGTCTCAAAATTTCAATTGCTTCCTTGTAATTTCTTTCTTTAATAAGCTTTTTTGCGTTAAATTCAGAAATATCTAATTCATTTAATGGAAAGTAACTTTCAGAAAGTGACATTTTAGTAATAATTGCTTTTTCAGCTTTTAAATCGTTTATATCGTTATTTTTTTTTTTAGTTTGGACTGCTGTTTTAACAATCATAACACGTGCTGATTTAAGGCGTTCTGCTAATTTTTTTAACGATTTTTTGGTGTCACCACCTTCAGATTCCACTAAATTCAAAATATCAAAATAATCACCTGAAAATTTCCCATTCCGTTCATTTCGATAGGGTTGGCTGGATAGCAATTTTTCGGGATGAAGATAATAATATAACCAACGACGACTCGAAGTGTAAAGGACAGCCATTTTCAAATAAGCACCGAAATGTAAGTTATTTGATTGTTGTAAAGCTTTTGTATAAAACAATTGAGCAGGAGCGAAATAGGGATAACGTTCAACAATTTCCTTCAAATCAGCAACATGATCGGCAGTTACAATTTCGGGCTGCTTTAAAAGTGTTATGAAATCGTAATACGTCATGGGCTTAATATATTAGATGCAATTCGAATAATAAATATAACTACCACTTAGCAACAGTTTCATCGTAAATATTGTCCACAATTTCGGCAACCATAATTTTCATCAACTCTTCCTGAACATCAGTAAGCATTCGGTTGCTATTAAAAGTTTGAAAAGCTGAATATGTTTTTTCAAAATCTTCATCGGGATTTTTAATATTTACAAAACGAACCTTAATCGTCATTGTAAGCTTGGTTTCGGCAGCGTACGAATCTGCACTAATTCCCATTGGAGCTAATGAGTAACCTATAATTTCACCTTCTAAAAGTAAATCTCCTCCCTTTTTCAGCAGCTTTAGTCTGGTTTGTTTAATGTAAGCATCGCGTAAAGTTTCAGTAAACTCTTGAGATAATGGTGGATAAATTAGTTCTGCAATATTTGGAAAATCAGAAATAGAAATAGATTTTATTTTGGTATAATCAATTGAGGAACCATTAAATTTATACGAAATCGAGCATGAAATTCCTGTAATAAGGATAACAGAAATCAAAAGAATAAAGTTTGGATTCAGTTTAATTGATTTTATCATAAGTAAATTGTAAGAAATATTGTATCTATAGATTGAAAATAATGATTTAGCAAATGATTTGTAAGTAATTACATCTTACTCTATTGCATATTCTTTTATTTTTCTATATAAGGTACGTTCCGATATCTCCAATTCATCAGCTGCCGCTTTGCGTTTACCTCTATGTTTTTCAAGTGTCCGTTTAATCATCTCCCGTTCCATTTCTTCCAATGTTTGTGGTTTCTGAACAATCTCTTCATCGTGATACAATTCTGCATCTTGGTATACATTTATATCGTCTTCATCCCCATATTGATTGGTTTCTCGTTTATTGATTTCGTTTTTATATTCAACTCCTGCATTTGATGCGTTTATTCTTGTATCTTTATTAGCAATAAAAGAAGCAGGATAATGTACATCAGGTTGTTGATCTTCGGGTTGTTGTCCGTTCATTATGTCATGAACTAATTTTTTCAAATCATTCATATCTTTTTTCATATCAAAAAGTACCTGATACAATATTTCACGCTCGCTGTTGAATGATTTCTGCTCACGTCCCGATGATGTAAACAAGGCAGGAAGTCGTTCATTATCATCTTTTGGCAAATAAACACGAAGAATTTGGTCAGTAATTTCTCTTTGATGCTCAATTACAGATATTTGCTCGGTAATATTTTTTAATTGACGGACGTTTCCATTCCAATAATAATTTGTCAATAATGCTTTAGCCTCTTCAGTTAACTTGATAGGAGGCATTCTGTATTTTTCAGCAAAATCTGATGCAAATTTTCTAAACAATAATACAATATCATCCTTTCTTTCGCGTAACGCAGGAACAGCAATGGGAACTGTATTTAACCTATAAAATAAATCTTCACGAAAACGACTTTCACGTGTAGCTTGAATCATATTCAGATTAGTTGCAGCTACTACTCGTACATTTGTTTTTTGAGTTTTTGATGATCCTACTTTGATAAATTCACCTGCTTCTAATACTCGTAATAATCGAACTTGAGTTGAGAGTGGTAACTCACCAACTTCATCCAAAAAAATGGTTCCACCATCAGCAACTTCAAAATAGCCTTTTCTGTCGGCTGTGGCACCAGTAAATGACCCTTTTTCATGTCCAAAAAGTTCTGAATCTATCGTTCCTTCAGGAATAGCACCGCAATTTACAGCTATATACGGTCCATGCTTCCTGTGACTGTATTGATGAATTATCTGAGGAAAATTCTCTTTTCCAACACCACTTTCGCCAGTGATAAGTACCGAAAGATCGGTGGACGAAACTTGTACAGCTATATCAATTGCTCTATTCAACAATTCTGAAGTTCCAATAATTCCAAAACGTTGCTTTACCGCCTGAATTTCTGATGGTTGCATATATTTTTATAAACTAAACTGTAATTATGACATATAATGACTGACAAAATTAGTAATAATATAATGATTTTGAACATAAAATTCAAAAAAAAAGAAATAGAATCACTTCTACTTCTTTTTTTATTTCAAATACATTGCTATTATTTTTTCCCTTTCATGGCTTTTGTAATTCCTTCATTTGCCTTAATTGCTGTAGGGTTAGCTGGATCAATAGCTAGGATCTTCCCCCAGTAAGAAAGTGAAAGTACATTGTCTTTTTGTAAAAGTGCATAATAGCCCAAATAGCTATAACATTCAATCAGAATAGAATTATATCTTGGATCGGCTTTCGACTCAATAAGTGTTACAGTTTGCTCATAAAAAGGTTTTGACAAACCCTGAGTAGTTTCAGGATCAATTGCAGAATTTACACGGGCACGCCAGTAATTACCTCTATATCCAGTAGGTTCCAAAGTGGCTACTTGTGCAAATATACTATCGGCCTTAAATAAAACATCTTTCTTAATTATTGGATCAGTAGCCTGATTATTTCCTAAAGTATAATACAATTTTCCTAAAGGCATTAATATATCTGGTGTCTTCTTATCTTCACTAAAATAACTAATGTATTTTAGATAATTCAAAATTGCATTTTTTGTGTCACCTTTTTCATCATACATGGCTGATAAATCTTTCCATAATTCAATTTTCGACGAATCCAACTCCAATGCCTTTTCATATTGAGGTATTGCTAAATCAAATTGTTTTGTTTCACGTAAAGCTTGCCCATAATACCTATAATCTAAATAGGTAATATCTGGCTTGTCGGATTTATTAAAGAAAAGATCAGCAGCTAAAATTGCCTCATCATATTTTTTTAAATCTACATTGTTCCACATTGCTAATCGATTAAATGCTGGGCTACGGGGAGCTTTCTCCAAACCAAGTTTTGCAACTTTCAACGATTTTGCGAAATCATTATTCAAAAATAAAGTCATAGCGTATTTAGTTAAATCCTGAGCATTAGAATTACCCGATTGTAAATAATTTTCGTATAATTCTGCAGCTTTGTCAAACTTGTTTGTAGCATAGTAAATATCGGCTAATTCTCTGTCAACCAACAAGAAAGCTGGTTCCTTTTGCTTCAACATACCCAACTTTTCGATGGAAAGTTGTGTGTTTACATTTTTGTAGGCACGAGCATATTTTATATAAGCTTCTTTACATGATTCGTCGTATAGAATTGCTAATTCATAGTTCTGACAAGCATTTCCGATATTACCTTTTGCCAATTCAATATCACCTAATAATACAGCAACTGGAGCATATTTTGATTTTATGCTTTTTGCCTGCTCCTGAAAACTCAATGCCTGATCAATCAAACCATTTACTAAATAGGCTTTTGCAACAGCAATGACAATATCAACATTCTTTTTATTTGTCTTTAGCTTTAATATATTTTTAATTTCCAATTCAGCTTCAGGAAGGTTCGATTTCATCTTCAACATTGATAAACCAACAGAATTTAGCGAATTCAATGGATATACTGCTAATCCTTTGTTAAAAAATATGGAAGCTGAATCGGTTTTATTTTCTTCAAAATAAATATATCCTAGATAATAGCATGTTTCTGCCATAGTTACAGAATCTGCATTTAATTCATCAAGTAATAAAGGTTTTGCAACCATCGGAAAACCGGCTTTGTAATAGGCAATACCTTGTTCAACTTTTGCTTCAACTGAAGAAAGGTTTAAAAAACTCATTAAAAAAACAAAGGAAAAGAAAAGAAAGTTAGGTTTCATTGAAGCTTAAATTTATTATTATTTATATAAATTATTTTTTAGTTTTTCACACTTACAATTCTGACAGGTTGAGTAGCAGGAACTAATCCAGATTTCAGAATAATACGTTGCCCACGATCTGAAGTTAAAAAGGATGTTAATCCAGTTGGCAATGTACCTCGTGGGTCATTTAGTATTATGAAAAGACTTCTTGTTAGTGGATAATAACCGTAGAAAAGATAAGCTTGATATGGCTTATAACTATTGTTAGTGGTTGCAACACTTTCGCTACTGACAGACACTACCCTAATTTCATTTTTAAAGGAAAGATTTGAAGAATCTTTGATGTTGTTTAACCAATTAACACCAATTATACCAATGGCGTTATGTGTTTTGGAAACAAAATCAATCACTTCCAAGTTTGTTTTTTGTGCATATAATTCTTTTGATAATGGTTTACCATAACAAATAGAATCGATAGCAAAACGCACTGTACTTGAATTTGGATTGTCAAAAACTACTTTAAACTTCCCCAGTTTTGAAGTTGGAAAAACTTCATTCCAGTTTTTAACTTCACCAGTTAATATTCTTCTGATATCTGTTACATTTATTAACGAATCAGAATTTCTATTATTAATGATTAATGCAATTCCGTCAGTAGCCAGTTTGTAAGATTTAGGCGAGAATTTTCTACTTTTCAGTGCATTCTCTTCATTAAAAGATAGAGCACGAGTAACAATTGCTAATCGAACACTATCCTTTAACAATCTATTAATTGCATCTACTTCATTTGTATAAATTGGCAAAATTCCAGCTTTTTTAAACTGTGCCTCAAATACATCTAACTCTTCCTGAATAATTGGCTGGAAACTTTCATCGACTGCAATTTGAATTACACCCGATGAATAAGTATCCGTTTTACCATCTTTACTTTTACTTTTACATGAAATTAAAAATAGAACCAATATTAAAAATAAGAATTTGAAGTATTTCATACTACTGTTGCAATCTAAATGTAATAGGCAATGTGTAATATACAGGAACATTTACACCGTTTTGCTTACCCGGAACCCAATTTTGAAGCATTTTAACAACTCTAACTGCTTCCTTATCGCAAGCAGGGTCAAGGGAACGTAATACTTCAACATTTGATATTTTTCCGGTTTTTGATACAACAAACCGAATTATTACTTTTCCTTCGATGCCATTTTCTTGAGCAATAACAGGATATTTTAGGTTTTTTCCGATAAACGATAATAGTTCACCTTCACCACCTGGATACACTGGCATTTGTTCAATAACAAGATAAGGTTTTTCTTCAACTTCTTGAGTTACTGCTTCTTTTACATCAGCAATATCTTTACCATTTGCTTCATCATTGCCTTTCACGTCAGCAAGAGAGATAGCTACATTGGCATTAGTAAGCTCATCCTGAGATTTCATTTGTTCTTCATCCTTAACTTCTTCATCTTTAGCGATAACAGGAGCAACAAATTTAATAGAACTTTTCAAAGCTGGAGGAGGCTCAACTGGTTCCACTTTTTTGATGTCGTTTTTTACCTCTGCTTTTTCTAATGAAGACATTTTCATAACCTCGACGTTTACTTCTTTTTGCTTCGATTTTGCCATTTCAATAAGCTTTGGAACACTAAAGCTCACTAAAGCAATAATCGTGACAATAATCATTGCTCGGTTATGTCGTTTATCTGATTCCCCTCGTAGCTGATAAGCACCGTATTCCTTGTTTTTACCTTGAAATACCAGCTCACGCCACTCAAAGGAAGTTAAATCTATTTTAGCCATTTTAATTTCTATTTATAAGGCGTTTAACTATTTTCCAAATTTTGCTGCATGTGCTCCTTTGGTTTCTCTATTCTTCATCAAGAAAAATTCTGCCGGTGTAATTTTATCAATCACATACTTCCCGATATTACAAATTTGCATTTCGTCGAGTGCATCTATTAAGTTCTTATAAGTTGCCTTATCAGATGCTTTGATAATTACTACTGGTGTATTTTTTCCACCTTTAATTTCAGAAGCTTGCTTTGTAAACTGTTCCTGAGTAATTTTAAGCTCCAGTTTCTTTTTCTTTAAATCATTAATTTTCAAGACAGCTTCTTGATTACGTTTCATAAGCAACGAACGGATTCCATCAGCTTTATAAGAGCTCAGTTTTAAGGAATTATAATCCTTATAATCTGGTTGTCCAGTATAATAGAATAGTGAATCGCCACCTGAAAGAACTAATGTAATAGCTTGTGAGGCTTTTACTTTTTCTCTGTCATCGGCTGTAATTTTTTGATCGTTACTTGGCATATTTATTTCCATCGTTTGAGGTTTGCTCAACGAAGTACACAGCATGAAGAAAGTAATGAGCAACATATTCATATCCACCATGGGAGTAAAATCCACATGAACACTTATTTTTTTCTGTTTACTGCCGCCTTTTTTCTTCTTTCCGCCGCCGTCATTGGTTTGTAATTCAGCCATATTATATTGTTATATTATTAATTAGCAGATTCAACCTTTAATGATGTAATTAAATTGTATCTATTCTCTCTTAAATCTTGAAGAGAAGTCATTACATCTTTAATTACTTTATAAGGGGTTTTTGAGTCAGCTTTGATAGCAATTCTTAAATCCTGATTAGTTGCACGAGCGGCTTTAATCCAAACTTTAAATTGATTATCGGTACTGTCTGTCGGAATTCCATAATCTTTTAGAATTTCATCTCCTTTTTCAGCGGGTAAAGCTAAAAAGGCTTTCATGTTTTTCATGGGAACTCCAAAGGTTTTCTGTATCTTAAACTTCTGAATTTCTTCAGTAGTAAAAGAAACACCTAATTCTCCACCTACTGTGGTCAAGGTATTTATCATATCGGTTTGTTTATCTAAACTTAAAAACACCTTTCCTGTTGGATCAATCAATATTTGTAAAATATTTGTTTCTGGTATTTTTATTTCGGATACTGATGCGGGTGTATTTACCTCAACTGGTTCCTTTTTCACGAACGTGGACGTTAACATGAAGAAAGTGAGCAGAAGCACAGTAACATCACTCATTGCAGTCATATCGATAAGAGTACTCTTCCTTGCTACTTTTGCTTTAGACATAGCATTTTATATTTTTAGAGGAATGATTACTTGTGAGATGCAGCAAATGTTTGTACGATTGAGAAACCTACTTCATCAATACAGTAAGTAATAGCATCAATTTTACTTGTAAAATAATTATAAGAAATTACTGCCAAAGCACCTGTAGCAATACCAAATGCAGTGTTAATCAAAGCTTCAGAAATACCCGCCGATAAAGCAATTGAGTCAGTACCACCAGCACCTGCCAATGAAGCAAATGATTTAATCATCCCAATTACAGTACCTAACAGCCCCATCAAAGTTCCTAAAGTTACAATAGTGGCAATAATTGGAAGATTCTGACTTAACATTGGAAGTTCCAAGGCTGTAGCTTCTTCAACTTCCTTTTGAATGGCAAGAATTTGTTGTTCTTTTGATAATGATTTATCTTCTTCAACTTCGGCATATTTAATCAAAGTAGAACCAACAACATTTGCAACTGAACCTTGTTGTTTTTCGCACATTGCAGCAGCTGCTTTGATGTCACCTTTTGACAAGGACAATTTTACTTCGTGTACAAATTTTACGAGTTTACCTTTTCCTTGTGCAGATTTGATAGCGAAAAACCGTTCAACACTTAATGCAATAACTGTAAGTAATAATGTTTGAATAATTGGTACAATGAAACCTCCTTTATAGATAAGACCCATAAAGTTTCCGTCAAGTGGATGGTTGTTTGGATCACCATTCATAAAGTTATCTGGATTTCCCAATACAAATTTGTAAATAAGTACAGCTAGTCCAAAACAGGCTAACATAACGAGTCCTGAAGACTTAATTCCAGTAAATTGTTTTTTTGTTTTTGGTTGTTTTTGTTTGTTTTCCATAACGAATTTTTTTAATTAAATGATTTATTTATTTTTCTTACTTTGTCTTCAATAAAAAAACGATATATTTTAATAATTATTATTATTTTTGGTGTTTATATAAAAAAAAAGTGCAAACTAATGATTAAATATTTCTTTTTAATACATTTATTTCTTTTTAATACATTTTAATATTTTCAGCTAGATAGTTTTTAGAGGTCACAAAAATAACAACAAATTCAGAATTAACGATGTTTTTTTCATTTTTTTATTGGATTTTTTTTTTAATAGCTGTAAATTAGCTTGAAAAGCATTTTATTATATTAAAATTATAAACAAAAACAAAAAATAATAAAGATTCTATGGGAATTTTAGACAAAATTTTACGATATAATAATAAAAATCTCACCCAAAGATTCATTATTGATTGAAAATCAAAAAAAACCGGAATATATTAATTCGATTACAGGATATTTACTAGCTTAAAAAAATCATTTTTTCAAGAAACTATCGAATTATCATAGAGTATCTACTCAAAACAATTCATTAATACAACAAATGTGTTAAATATATTAAAAAAAAATACAACCTTCAAATATTAGTTGTACTTTTGCACCGTTGTTTATGCAACTACTAAGAAATACACCATGACAGAACTACATTCCGACGAAGTTTTCAATATACTGACAGGTAAAATATCAACAGCCATTAATAGAACTTTCTTACGTGCATTTGCAAGCGAAGGTATCGAGATTTCAACTGAGCAATGGTCTGTGCTGGCTTGTTTGTGGCAAAAAGACAAGGTCACACAACAAGCACTTTGCACTATTACATCGAAGGATAAACCCAGTATGACTCGACTTATTGATAAACTTGAAAAAGGCAATTTGGTAACGCGAGTATCCGATCATTTTGACAGACGTATCAACCTGATTCATTTGACTAAAGAAGGCCTTGCATTACAATTTAAAACTACAGAAATTGTAAAACAAATAGCTGGAAAAACTTTAAACAACATTTCAGAAGAGGAACTAAATAATGCTAGAATTGTATTAAAAAAAATCATGGTAAATCTACATTAATTTTTATATAATTTTAGTTGCATATACAATCATTGTTTAATTAACATTAATAATTTATTATAATCTGTATGAAAAAAATTGTTTTAGTAATAATGACATTTATTGCGTTTTTGCCAATATTTTCGCAAAAAGTACTTCAATTGGAAGTTTGCAGGCAAATGGCAATGACACACAACAAAAGTTTGCAAATGGCACAGGAGAGCATAAAAGCTGCCAAGCAACTGAAAGAAGCTGCATTTACGCAGTTTTTGCCAAATTTTTCGGCAAATGGTGGATATACATGGAACCAGAAAAACATTTCGATGCTTGCCGAAGATGCCATGCTACCAATTGGGACAAAAATGAGCGATGGTTCATTTGGATTTACCGCTGACCAGGTTTCGAACAAATGGACCATGATGAATGGTCAACCAGTGCCGTTGGATGCAAATAATGTTCCATTTAACCCCAAAACCAATCCTGAAAAAATTCAATGGAAAGGATATTCTTTATTGCCCAAAAGTGCTCTGGAATACGATGTTCAAAATATATTTGCTGGAAGTGTTGGTTTTGTGCAACCCATTTTTATGGGTGGCAAGATATTGGAATTGTATCATATTGCCAAATTCGGTGAAAACCTTGCAGAAGTGCAACATGAAAATAAAGTAACTGAGTTGCTGATTGAAGTAGATGAAGCATATTGGCGGGTGGTATCAGTTGAAAACAAAGTAGAATTGGCAAAAGAATATCGAAATTTGATTGCAAAAGTGGATTCAGATGTAAATATAATGATTGAGGAAGGTGTGGCGACCAAGGCTGAAGCATTGAAAATAAGGGTAAAACTTAACGAAGCGAACATCACGCTCACTAAAGCGGAAGATGGATTGACTCTTTCGAGAATGGCACTTAATCAACTTTGCGGCATGCCGTTGGACGAAACTTATAAGCTTGCCGATGTAGATTTAAATTCCGAAACAAAAATTGCGCAACTAATCCCTACGGAACAAGCACTGGCAAATCGCCCTGAAATAAACGCATTGACACAGGTAGAAAACATCGCCAAATCGAACGAGAAAATAATGTATTCGCGTTTTTTGCCAAACATAGTACTTACAGGAAACTACTTAGTTTCGAATCCAAATGTATATAATGGTTTCGAAAATAGATTTGGCGGAATGTTTTCGGTTGGAGTGGTAGCCAATGTGCCATTGTTCCATTTTGGAGAAAGATTTCATACGCTGAATGCAGCCAAGTCTCAACACAAAATTGCGACCTTACAATTGGAAGAAACAAAAGAAAAAATGCAATTACAGATGAAGCAAAGTTCATATAAGGTAGCAGAGAGTTTGAAAAAGAGAGCCTCAACGCAACAGAATATAACGTCAGCTGAAGAAAATTTGCGATATGCAACTGAAGGATTTGAAGCAGGCGTAATTACTTCTACCGATTTGCTTGGAGCACAAACAGCTTGGTTATCGGCAAAATCTGAATCAATAGACGCCAGTATTGAAGTAAAGTTGTGTAACTTGTATTTGGAAAAATCCTTAGGTACACTTAAATAGTTGATAGTTAAAATAAAAAAAAACATAGAAAAATTTTGGAACAATGAAAAAGAAGAATAAAGATTTGAGAACTGGCTTATTAGCCTTAATCGTAGTTGTAGTTTTGATTTTTATTATTGGTTTATACGAAAATAAACCAGAACCGGTGATTATTCAGGGTGAAGCCGATGCCTCTGAAATACGTATTTCGGGAAAAGTTCCGGGACGTATTAAGGAATTGTAGCGAAATAATATATACTTTTAAAAATAATTAGTATCTTTGCGC
>JACDZH010000459.1 GCA_013426815.1 Paludibacter sp. | reverse complement strand
GATCGATCTGCTTGGAGAAAAAGTAGAGATATCGATTTGCGAGAATGTCCACGTGGCAGGCATCAAAACATTGAAGCAAATGCGCACCGGGATATAACTCCTGGATTTGTCGGGAGTCCACTCAACAACAATTTCAAACGGAGAACAAGAGATGGGATCAACTATTCGATTTTTGTTGCTGGTTGTCGTTGGGATAATTTTTCAGCCTCTTATGGGTTGCGCGCCAACTACGGTTAACGTGCTCAACCAGTACACCGGCACACTGCCCCAGCCCAACCGCATCCTGGTCTACAACTTTGCCGTGTCACCCGATGAAGTAACGCTTGACCAGGGTGTTTCCGCCGAGGTCCAGGCCCTGGCCGGCAATCCCCAACCTCCCTGGAGCGAAAAGGAGCTTCAGGTGGGCCGCGCAGTGACCAACGCCCTGGCAGCGAATCTGGTGGCGCAACTTCGCAAGATGGGCTATCCGGCCGAACGGGTCTCCGGCATGTCTCCCTACCGCGGCGATAATGTGTTGGTCATAGAAGGGCAGATCACCTCCGTCGACCAGGGCAGCCGTGCAGCCCGGGTGGTGGTCGGTCTGGGGGCGGGCCATTCGGATGTGAAGACTTTCACCCAGCTCTATGACCTCCAGCAGTATGGCCGGCGGCTCGTGGAGCAGTTCACCACCGATGCCCGCAGCGGCTACAAGCCGGGCATGGCCGAGACCGAAGGGGCCAGCGCCGCTGCCGGACATTGGGCGATGGGACTGGCGGTCGGGGTCGGACTCAACGTAGCCAGCGAGAAATACAGCGAAAACGTCGACGCCGACGCCCGACGGACAGCCGAGCAGATTGCGAAACAGATCAACACCGTCTTTCAAAACAGGGGCTGGGTACCAACCCTGCCGCCCCAGTAATCGCGCCCAACCACTCATCGAAAAGGAGATATTATGACCAATAATTTGCGGCTTTTGAGAACGAAGACCACCCTGCCGGTCGTAGCCATCGGAGCGGCCCTGCCTCTGCTGGCTGTCTTCCCGGGCTTGGCAGTGGAGACCACGGGCGCGCCCGGATCCCCCAGTGCCACCACCACCATCGACGGCAAGCAGCTGCCGGCACCTGATCCCAAGTTCGGAGGCGTCATCAAGGAGAGTGCCCTGCAATCGAAAGCATGGTGGGGACCGCGCATCGTGCCTCCCAAACAGGCGCCCAACATCCTGCTTATTATGACCGACGACTCAGGCTTCGGCGTACCGAGCACCTTCGGCGGCGTTATCCCGACGCCAACGATGGATC
>JACDZH010000096.1 GCA_013426815.1 Paludibacter sp. | reverse complement strand
TTTTGTTTGCAAAGATACAAATTATATGCGTAATTATATATGTCGTTTAATATAGATAATTGAAAAATATATTTTAAGGTCTTATGTTGTTGTAATTTCATGGAGTCATTTATTGATCATTTTTACCACTTCGCCACTTATTTTTAGTCTCACATATCCATCAGGCACATTACATACTACATCGGCTGTTTTACTGAAATATCCTTCTTTGTCGGGTTTATACTCCAGTATTACTGTTGCCGTATGACCTTGACCAATTGGTTTTTTATCGTATTTGGCTACCGTACATCCGCAAGAAGTATTTACAGCTTGAATTATTAGTGGCTGCTTACTTAAGTTTTTAAGTTGAAAAATGGCTTGTTTTACAGAATGGATATTGAACTTACCAAGATATATCGAATCTATTCGCAGATTGACCGAAGTGTTTATTACACTATTCTTAATATCTGATTCGGTTGATTGAACAATTTTCTTATTTTTTCCCATCAAAACCTTATTATACAACTCCCTTATTTTTAAATTATTAATGGGCGAACCTATTAAAATTACTTTATTATTCTTGTCCAATAAGAATGTTCTTAATTGCTCTTCTTTCGGAAAATTGTTTGTTTTGTTAAATTCATCTCCATAGTCATAAATAATTGGATAATTGAAATTACTTTCTTTTAATCGTAACTCAAAAACACGATAGTTTTTCGACTGAACTGCAAATAAGAACCCAACATCATAATACATTAACTTACATGTGTCTATATACTCCTTCCATCCTGAGAGATTTAACTTACATGCCGTGCAACCCAATGAATCAATATAAACCAACACTTTAAATTTTCGTTTTAACATATGTGAACAAACAGTATCTCGTCCAAAACTTTTAAATTTAAGATTATTGGGGATTATTATCTCTTTCTGATACCAATCTTCTACAATTGATTTTGATTCATTTGTTTTGAAGTTGCAAGTTGATAATAAGAATGCAAAAAGACATAGAATTATAATGTGAATTAGTTTCATTTTGTAAGTTGATTTTAACATAAAAAATACTCTATTAAATTGCCATGTCTTTATAATAAATTCATTATGGATTGAATTATTTAAATATGACGTTATTAGTTTACAAATCCAAATACCCAAATTGAATGACATCGTCAAAATTAAATATCAGGCGGTTTTTGCTCTCATCGTAACAAAAGTTAACGATATTATAACCTATTTCTAGTGTTTCAATATACGCACCATCCTTATCAAATACGATTAATTTGGTTGGTAAATAATCTTTTGGATATATATCACTACCTGAATAGGATGCAATAATTTTATTTCCACAATACTTGACCCAACAAAAATGATCGGTTTTATTTGATTCTTTATCCCAATTTGGACCATAAATATTGTACTTTAATTCTCCATCAAAATTACAAATAGTGATCAAATCATGACGGGTATAACATTCTACATAAGTGTTATCATTGGTCGAAACTGCAAACACAACTCTTTTTTTCTCAATATCAGGATGTTTATATTTCATTGAATCTATTTTACCTGTTTGCATATTCCATTTTGCTAAAAACTCATTATACCCCGAATTGCCTGTTGGTGCAATAATCCTTGCAATCGCTATATTATCGTTTATAAAATAATATTCGCTTGGGAACATTCCACTTTTCATACTTGCTTTCATCGTAGGAACATAGTTTGAAATAGATAATACACTATCAATATCATAACTGAAAATTTTTTGCTTTCCATGGTCAGATACATAAAACTTTCGATGGGAGACATCTACTCCTATATGCCCCATATTAGTGATTTCGTTAGGACCTTGTCCTAATGGTGCACAACTTTTTAAGTAGTTAAAATCACTAATGCTAAAAATATGTATCTGATTGGAAATAGATTTATAATCGGCAATAATTAGAAACTTATCCAATATAAACAATCGGGTCGTTGAGCCAATTAGTACATCGTTAATTTTAATTTCATGCACCCTATCTTTTACATTTACAATATTGTTGCGTTTGTTTTGATGCTTTTCTTGGTTCGTGTTTTTTGAACAACTATAACATATCATAACGATTGTGAGATATGTTAAAATTCTTTTTGTAAAATTCATTTTTATAGTGATTTCTTTATGAAATTTTAGAATTATTATAATAAAAAAGCACTGTATATCTGAACGTTGCATCTTTGTGTCTTTGAGGACTTAGCGTTCAAAAATGGAATATTGACTTATCTGAGTAGAGTCAATTATGGATTTGTAGAAATGTTCTAAACATACTACTTAAAAAAATAAAGTCTAAATATAAATCAACAACACTGTGTAAAATTGATAGTTATAAATTAAATTTCACTAAATAAGTATCCTCTTTTCCATTGACAATAGCATAGATTATTTTATTATCTTCACTTACTGTGAATGTATTTATATCTACGTCTAAATTATATCTTATTATTGGATTTCCATCCCAATCAAAGACCAAAATAGTATTCGATTTCAATGCGAAATAAAAATCTGTTCCAATTACCCTACCTGAATATAGAAGGTAAATATATTTATCTGTCGCTGCTCCTGAAAGAAATGCCATTTTCGACTCCTTCTTGATAACAGCTGATGCAGAATTTTTACCATCTCCTTCTGGAATATATATCGCTTTATCAAAATGAATATCCTTAATTTTAGTGAGTGTTCCCTCTTTTTGTAGCTGTAATATTTCAAATATCTCAGAGTAAATACAATATGAAAAACATTTTGTTCCATTTGGATTGGCAACTAATCCACCTTGATACGCCATAGCTTTTTGAAAATTTGTTGCTGAATTTTTATCATCCGCAGGATATTCGAAGTTAAATGATAACGTTTTACCATTTTGATCTAAAACTGCATATCTATTTTTCTCCATAAAACCAACTCCTATAAAATAATTATTTGCCATAGGAATTAGTCCTAAAAAGAAAGTTGAATTTTTGATTAAATTGACTTTTTTTTCTATTTGAATACTGTTAAGTTGAGAATAGTTTGCCTGATACAAAGTTCTCGTTTGAGCATCTAAATATGATATTTTTTGACCAGGGAGTATTGAAAATGATTGTGGTGGAGAAAACATTTCGTTAGGTCCATTTCCATTTTTGATAAATTGTGAAACTATTTTTTTCTATTCTATATCAAAAATTGAAATATATGTTTTTTGATTATAATCATTTATTATTAAATAACTACCATCTTTTTTCATATCCCCAACATTTGATAAAAAATCACCATTTTTTAAATAATTTTATCATGTTGTATTGACTTTTGAGAATTGAATAGTGCTAAGAGACCATGCTTGTTTTCATGACAAGAAATAAGAAGTATTATGAATGTCAAGAAGAAGCTTTTTTGAATAAATAATTTAGTTCGGAATTTCATAACTATATTTTTTTTATTTATTAACAAATTTAAAAAAGGATGCTTTGATGTTACAAAATAAAATTATCAAAGCATACTAAAAATAATTACTTTTTATTAACCGATTCTATGACCCCATAAAACCCCATATCCCACTTCATAACTACAATATCCACTAGATCCTGCACAAAGATAAAAAGTAATTTCCCCTTGTGCCAATGCTTCCACATTAGCCAATGCAAGGTCACCATTATTACTTACTTTGTTTAAATTTACATTGATCATTGCACCTACGGCAATAGCTACTACCACCATGGCACCAAAAATTTTCTTTTCATAAAATTTGTATTAATTTGTTTTAATTTAATTAGTTTTAAAAAATATTTTTTGGCTGTATCCATGAACTCATCAGCCCGAAACGCGTAGTTTCTTGAGTTTTCTCGTTCTTTTTTTCTACTTTTGTGTCACTTTTCTTCGTTTTAGGAGGAAGCCGGGGCGGAGGGCATTGTCGGGGTACTTTGCGAGTGTAGACAATTTTTCCGCCCCTTTTTCCTGTTGTTGGTACAATTTATATTTTTCCGCAAAGTTTATTTTTTATCCAATTATCTAAGATTTCACAATTACAACTTTACTTTATTGTCAACTATTCCGCTACCACCACACCTGTTTCCCCAGCTCGTATGTAAAAATCTGTTCTTCTTTCCCTTTTGTTAAATCCTTTAATAAATACACAGCATTTCGTGGAACGTTATTAAATATTATGGAATCGGCTTTAGCCGTTTGAATACCCATACTTATCCATCCGTCCAATCCCATATACAACAATTCATATACTTCGCCGGCTCTTACCCCATTGTCATCGTTACGGGTAATATATTTTATTGTTTGTATGTTTTTCTTTGTCCTCAAATCAAGTCCCACCCAAGCACCGTTAGGTTTAGGAGCATCAAAGTAGGTTAGCAAGTTACCATCAAATACGTTTACTTTTGTACAGTTCCGGCTGTCCTTAAAACATCCGTCAGTTCCTAAAATTTTCCCTTTTAGTGGTGTTTGATTTCCACGTTCATACACTTCAATCTCTGCCATGTTGCAATTAGAACTATCGGGAGCAAGGTATCGAATGTATCTGTACGATTTTCCGCTGAGGTGTAAGGTATTCATTCTAAACTCTGGTAACTTTTCGATATGATATATATTCTTAGCATCGCTGAAATCTGATTTATTGGCTCCTTGAAAAATACCACCAATAGCACGTTTTAAAAATGAAGTCCAACCATAATTAATATGAAACTTTCTGTTTAGTACCATATTTTCTACATTCTTAGTATCAGGTTTTAATATTTCCTGTACTGTTCCATTCTTTTTTATTAGAATAGGATAAGCGGCATGTTTAATCCCTACTTGTGAATAATAGACAGGGAAATATATAATGGAATCACCCATATTAATAAACAAAGCTTTATTGTTTTCAATTTTTGCCCAATCCACTATACGGAAAGCCGTTCGCTCAAAATCGCTTAAATACAAATAATGGTTATTATTTGACGATTTATTTAAAATAGCTACTTCAATATCAGCTCCTTTAAAGTACTCTTTGGTAACATCAATATAGCATGGATCTCTGAAAACCGGTGGAATTTTTTCATTTCCACATAGAAAAACTAAGTTTTGACGATTAATAAAAAAAGTTTGACGATGTACCTTAGGAATTCTATGCCACAACTTATATTGTACCAGATGTTCACCCGGATTTTGTTCGGCAGCCATAAAATCTAAAGCTCCTGTTGGAGTTAGTACCACATTCCACGAATGACCCGACGGTATTCTATCAATAGCTATAGGTATGCCTAAACTACGCATAGTATATACGCCAAGATTATTATAATCTTTACAATTGCCAAATTTTATATTCGCAAGCGTTGATGGCTTCATTCCCATTATATAGGTTGGATTGTAATGAATCTTATTTTTTAAAACCTTCAACTTATTGTTTAGTTTAGTACAAGCCTGTATGGCACTTAAAGTATCGAAGTCTGCTTTGCTAAAACAATTTTGATACTTCTTTTTGAACAAATCTCTCCACGGTTCTATTATCTCATCATCAATTCGGTAAGGAAGAACAAATTCACAAAACTGGTCGAAAGTAAGGTGTTTTGTCCATGGAGTATTATGGTATTCAAATGCCTGATCAATATTTTTAATCAGGTATTCGGCTTTGATGTAATCTTTATCGGGATATGTTTTCAAGTCTATAGTAGGATGTGTAGAAAGATAATCTTTGTAAATGCTATCGTACCAATATATTGGTTTTTCGATAGTATAAACAGAATCAATAAAGCTATAAAAATTCCTTAATTCTTTTGAATCGACCGTGTAGTGTACATCCATGTTTCCGATTAGAAAATACGCTGCACGCAATTTAAGACTATCAGCAGGCGATTGACTGTAATGGTCAATTACTTTTTGTAGTTCAGGGGTAAGTTTGTCACGGTGTGGTTGGCAAGCAAATAATCCGAATATAATTGCTAATATTAAAAGGTGTATACTCCTCATTCTTAAAACTGTAATATTTATTTATTTTTTTTGATGGTATTATTGCTATTTTTGAATTGTTAACTTAATTTCAAGTTCTCGAAATTTATACTATGTTTCTAACTTGTGACCATGTCTCGGTAGTTTTATGTTCTTAATTATACTGACATCAAAAACTCAGTAAAAACACTCCAGACATCTCACAATATTCAATTTTATTAAATGTGTAAATAATGCACTTCTGTTGTTGAAATTAAGTAACATTTATTATAGCTTTCAGAATTAAATCAGGATTAAAATTTTGGTTCCTGTAATTTTCAGTATTTTTTTATGGAAATAATATTTGACATAGATTAATCCGTAATTTTTCAAATTTCAATTGGTTATTAATTTAAAAAATTAAAATTACCTCTTTTGCAGGTGCAAGTTAGTCAATGATTTTATAGCCTCCAAATTTTTGTAAAAAAAAATACTGGACAAGGCATTTTTCAACTATTTGTATATCAACGTTATAACATTGTTAAAATAGAAATAAACTGGACAAGCGTTTTTTTGGGTAAAAGAAAATGAAAAAAGGGGGTTTTTTGGGGGATGCGAAATCATAAAATTTAAAATAATAGAAATTAATTCATCAATCTATTATCTCGCAAAAGTAAGTTTATCTGTTAATCTCTTTTTAATTTTATCATTGCATTATCTTGTTTAATTTGGAGTGTTTTTTACAAATAAAACAAATTATCAAATCGTGTTTTGTAAAATTAGATTCATCGTATTCAATTTAAGGTAAATCATTATTAAATGGCATTAGTACATTTTTCATTTTAGCACATTTTTATATTATAAGCGCATTAACCCATATATGAATCCACTCCGATAAAGTTTAGAACGCAAATATTGCAGAAAACCGCAAATTAACCGAAATGAATAAGAAATTATAAATATGAATGATGTAAAATTATTTTTTGAAAATTTGCGTAATTTGGGAAATTTGGGTTCAAAAATTACTTTTCGGAGTACACTCATATATATAATTATTCAAAATTATAACTCAAAATAAAAATTTTCACCTCATGAAAAATATTAAGCGTCCTGAAAGCACTTTATTATTTCATTTATGAGATTACTCACCGACAAGAGTTAATTATTGAGCAAATCGAAAATTTACTTTTTATATGCAAAGTACAAGTTGTTGAAAACTATTTTAGTGATGAACGAATGAATTTGCTAACTTTGCAATCAGAATTATTTTATTTTAAACATAGGAAAAACAATAAATGTTTTTCTAAAAAGCTTTATAGCATCGCTGATTTAACGATATTATGGATTTTCCTTTTTTAAACGAACTCAACGAAAGTCAACAAAAAGCTGTCATTTATACTGATGGTGCATCGCTCGTAATAGCGGGTGCCGGTTCAGGAAAAACACGGGTATTGACTTATAAAATAGCCTACTTATTAAAAACCGGAATGGCGCCTGGTTCCATTTTGGCACTAACTTTTACCAACAAGGCAGCCCGAGAAATGAAGGAGCGCATTGCCACTATGGTTGGAATTAATACAGCCCGTTATTTGTGGATGGGTACGTTTCATGCCATTTTCTCTCGCATTTTGCGTTCCGAAGCAGAACATATTGGTTACAGCAAAAATTTTACAATTTACGATTCTGCCGATTCAAAAAGTCTGATTAAAAGCATTGTAAAAGAAATGAAGTTGGACGATAAACTCTATAAACACGGGTTTGTACAGTCACGCATTTCGTATGCTAAAAATAACCTGATAACGCCCGATGCTTATTTGGCAAATACCGACTTGTTAAAAGCAGATAATAATGCCCGTATACCAATGTTGAAGGATATTTACAAAATTTACTGCAACCGTTGTAAGCAAGCTGATGCCATGGATTTTGACGATTTACTTTTACAGACCAATGTGTTGTTTCGTAATTATCCGGACATATTGCAAAAATACCAACAAATTTTCAGGTATATATTAGTTGACGAATATCAGGATACAAATTTTGCTCAATACCTGATTGTGAAGAAATTAGCCGAAAATCACGAAAAAATATGTGTTGTTGGCGACGATGCTCAAAGTATTTATTCGTTTAGGGGAGCAAATATCGATAATTTACTTCAGTTTAAAAGTACTTATAAAAATGCACAAATTTTTAAACTGGAACGTAACTATCGTTCAACCCAAACAATTGTTAATGCTGCTAACAGCCTGATTGACAAAAATACAGCACAAATAAGAAAAACAGTTTTTTCGGAAAAGGAAACCGGAAATCCAATTAAAATACTGAGTGTTTTTACCGATTACGAAGAGGGTTTTGTGGTGGCAAATAATATTTCTGACTTACGTTACGAAACTTCCTATCGTTTTCAGGATATTGCTATTTTATACCGCACCAACTCACAATCGAGGGTGATGGAAGAAGCATTACGAAAACAAAGTATTCCGTACCGGATTTATGGTGGTTTGTCGTTTTACCAACGTAAGGAAATTAAAGATGTGATTGCATATTGTCGCTTGGTTTGCAATCCAAATGATGAAGAAGCCCTAAAACGAATCATCAATTATCCTGCACGCGGAATTGGTGATACAACTATAAATAAACTTATTGAATGTGCTCAACTACATGCTGTTAGCATTTGGGATGTACTTGGGGATATGTTGAAATATAACTTAGGTGTTAATGCCGGAACCGCCAATAAGTTAGCTCAGTTTCGTTCCATGATTGATGTTTTTTCACAACAAGTTCCAACACAAAATGCTTATGACTTGGTAAACAGTATTGTGAAAACAACCGGTGTTATCAGTGATACTTATACCGACCGTTCGCCCGAGAACATGAGCAAACAAGAAAACGTACAGGAATTGCTCAAAGCAATTCACGAGTTTTGTGAAACCAAATCGGAAGCCGGCGAAAATATTGCTTTACTTCCCGATTATTTGGCGGAAATTTCACTTTTAACCGATCAGGATACAGATAAAGAAACCGACAAAGACAAAGTTACATTGATGACAGTTCATGCAGCCAAAGGACTGGAATTTAAAGCTGTGTTTATTGTAGGAATGGAAGAGGAATTGTTTCCATCACCCTTTTGCACACAAAGTGAACGCGAATTGGAAGAAGAACGCCGGTTATTTTATGTGGCTATCACCCGTGCCGAAGAACGTTGCTATATCAGTTATTCAAAATCACGATTTCGCAACGGAAAAACAAACTTTTCGAATCCAAGTCGGTTTATTAAAGATATTGACGAACAATTTTTAGATATGCCCATTGAGGTTAAACCAAAACAGGCACGAATTGGCGATTGGGATGACGATATGGAAATTGAGCGGAACAGATTCAATATAAGCAATTCATTCCTGAAACCAAGATTGAATGAAATAAATACTCCACCAATTCCAAAAAGATTGGTAAAACTGGAAAATAGTAAAGAAGAAAAAAACACTTTGACTAATGGCTCAATTCCGCTTGGTGCATTTGTAAAACATAGTATTTTTGGTATTGGTAAAGTACTGGATATCGGCACGGTAAATGGAAACGAAAAAACCGAAATCGACTTTGGTGAAAAAGGAGTTAAATCTTTATTATTGAAATTCGCAAAGTTAGAAGTATTGAAATAGAAAATTGTTTATCTTTGTACAAACTTTATTTATTACAAAGTATGTAAAGGCATAAATATTTGATAACAAGAATATTGACGAAAATTTCAGCTATTAATAATCAAAAAATAAATTATTTAAAATTGAGACCATTACGAAATGTCTTTTCTATACGCGAAGATGCAAAGTCGCTAAGCCGCAAAGATATAAGGGAATTGAATTTCTGAACGTTGCGTCTTAAAGTCTTTAAAGACTTTGCGTTCAAAAAATGGTATATTTGCATATCGGATTATACTCAAAATTAAAAATTCATAAAAAATAATAACTTAATAAAATACAATTATGGCAGCAAAAACCGCTGAAGAGGTAAAATCTCCAATCTCAGACAAACTGAAAGCATTGCAACTGGCAATGGACAAAATTGAAAAAGACCACGGAAAAGGCACGATCATGCGTATGGGCGATACCAAAGTTGAAGAAGTTTCATTTATTTCTACCGGTTCTATCGGTCTGAATGTGGCAATGGGTGTTGGTGGCTATCCACGCGGACGAGTTATTGAAATTTTTGGACCTGAATCTTCAGGAAAAACTACATTAGCAATTCATGCTATTGCCGAAGCTCAAAAGGCTGGAGGTATTGCAGCATTTATAGATGCTGAGCATGCTTTCGATCGTTTTTATGCCGAAAAGCTTGGTGTGAATATTGACGAATTATTAATTTCTCAACCCGACAGCGGCGAACAAGCCTTGGAAGTTGCCGACCAATTGATACGGTCATCCGCAGTTGATATTGTAGTGATTGACTCTGTTGCTGCCTTAACACCAAAAGCCGAATTAGAGGGTGATATGGGTGATTCAAAAATGGGACTACAAGCCCGATTGATGTCACAAGCATTGCGTAAACTTACCGCCAATATCAACAAAACGAATACAACCTGTATTTTCATCAACCAATTGCGCGAAAAAATTGGTGTAATGTTCGGTAATCCTGAAACAACAACTGGTGGTAATGCCCTAAAATTCTATGCATCAATTCGTTTGGATATCCGCCGTATCGGTCAGTTGAAAGATGGAGATGAAGCTATAGGAAATCAAACCCGTGTGAAAGTAGTAAAAAACAAAGTGGCACCACCGTTCCGCAAAGCAGAATTCGATATTATGTATGGTGAAGGAATTTCTAAAACCGGTGAAATTATCGATTTGGGTGTTGAATATGGAATTATCAAAAAAAGCGGATCGTGGTTCAGTTATGGTGAAACCAAACTGGCTCAGGGACGAGATGCTTCCAAAGCTCTTATCAAAGATAATCCTGAATTGGCTACCGAATTGGAAGCAAAAATTGTAGAAGCCATTAAAAACAAATAATCCCAAATTGTCCATTAGAACTATCCGATAATTGGATAAATATTTTTAAGTTGAATTTCTAATGGACTCCATTAGAAGATTAGAGTTATACTTTTTTTATTATCAACTTGTTATATTGCATTAATTCATTAAATTTGCGTGTTATTTTCTTTATATAATGCAAGCTTATGGAATTAGAGTTCGTAGATTAGGAAATTACTGCTTATGGTGGGTTGGCTATCTTGAAACTGATGTTGACTCAATCCGGTTTTGTAGATAAATTGGAGCATTTGCCATTACCGTTGCAGGGCTCCAATCGCGGTTATTCTCCCATTCAGTTGTTTATTCAATTCATGGCAGGTGTATGGTGTGGTGCCAATAGATATTCTCAATTGGATATAACGCGCATGGATAAAAGCATTCAAAGAATGTTTGGTTGGGATAAGATGCCTGAGCATAAAGCTTTTCAACGTTATTTTGAGAAGTTTAACATTGCTAGCATTTATTCCGTATTTGGTGGTCTTTATTGTTGGTTCTTTGATAATCTGAAGTTTGACAATTTTACATTGGATATTGATTCTTCTGTCATTACTCGGTATGGCGAACAAGAAGGAGCTAAAAAAGGCTATAACAAACATAAGCCTGGTCGCAAATCGCAACATCCTATTATTGCCTTTGTTTCAGAGATAGAAATGGTTGCCAATTTTTGGTTACGCTCTGGTGAAGCCCACACAGCCAATAATTTCAAGGCTTTTTTAGAAGAAACACTTTCATTCTTTTGGAGTAAGAAAATAGAGTTGTTACGCTTAGATAGTGGATTTTAAGGCTACAAATACTTTAGCTCTAAATTGATGTGCATATTGAACCAAAGTTGCAATGTCTTCAATTGAATTTGCTGCAGCTGCTCTTGCACCAAAATGTGTTGCACCAATATAAACAGCATCAGCACCATGATCGATGGCAGCTAAACTACATTCAAGATTTTTGGCTGGAGAAAGAAGTTCAATTTTTTTCACAAATATTTTATAAAAAACGTACAAATTATACCGTAAAATCTTACACCCATCCTTAAATCGGCATACTTAAAATGCTATGATTTATTATTCTCAAGTCGGTGGTACAAAGTATAGCGACCTAAAGGTCAATTTCTGCCATTCATAGTATAATTTTATCTTTGTAC
>JACDZH010000095.1 GCA_013426815.1 Paludibacter sp. | reverse complement strand
ATTGGCTCCTCTTTTTTCAATCTAATCAAAATTCTTTTACCGGACAACAGTGATACATAATCAATCATGCCGCTTTTTATTTGTGAACAAATCAATTTATGTTTAAAAAAATATCATTATTTGTCCACATTTTAGTCAATTATAGACTATATATCGAAACATTGTATCATTTATAAAATATGAAATAAGTTTACAAATACTTATATGTCAATAAATCGAAAACTTTTACTTCTAACGTCGGTTACTAGCTTAACACTTCCACTATCAGCTCAAGTAACATCATCTAAAGTTAATTTATTAGAAAGGACTAAAAATACAAAACCGCGAAACATTATTTTTATATTAACTGATGATCATCGATTCGATTTTTTTGGTTTTACCGGTAGAGTTCCCTGGTTGAAAACACCAAATATGGATAAATTAGCTTCCAACGGTGCATATTTTCAAAATGCTTTTGTTACTACTTCTTTAAGTTCACCAAGCAGAGCGTCAATCCTAACCGGAATGTATTCACATTGCCACACAATTGTTGATAATGTAGCACCTGACCCAGGAAATTTAGTTTATTTTCCTCAATACCTGCAACAAGTCAGTTATCAAACCGCATTCTTCGGAAAATGGCACATGGGAAGTGATTCAGATGCTCCTCGCCCGGGCTTTAATCATTGGGAAAGTTTTAAAGGTCAGGGTCTTTATTATGACCCTGTGTTGAATATTGATGGGCAGCAGTTTGCATTTAAAGATTCAACTTATATCACTGATTTATTGACTGAACATACATTGAAATTCTTAAAAGAACGGGATAAGTCGAAACCCTTTTTTGTATATCTTTCACATAAAGCTGTACATTCTCATTTTATGCCTGCCAAACGACACAAAGGCTTATACAAAGATAAAATTTACCCTTTACCTCCACCTTTGATCAAACCAAAACAGGGGTATATCGTGATCTGAAATGGCCCGATTGGGTAGCACAACAACGGGTAAGTTGGCATGGTGTTGATTATATGTATAATACAAATTCTGACATGAATTCGCAAGTACAGGCATATTGTGAAACATTATTGGGCGTTGACGAAAGCGTTGGAACAGTAATGGACTATCTCAAACAAGAAGGCTTAGATGAATCAACAATGGTTATTTATATGGGTGATAATGGGTTTAGTTGGGGAGAACATGGGTTGATTGATAAACGTCATTTCTATGAGGAATCTGTGAAAGTCCCTTTCATTGTGCATTGTCCAGAGATATTTAAAGGGGGTAAGCCTGTTACAAAAATGGTACAGAATGTAGATATTGCTCCTACCTTTCTTTAATTAGCAGGGTTAAAAAAACCTGATTATATGCCAGGGTTTTCAATTATTCCATTGCTAAAGGGAGATGAAACAAATTGGCGAAATCATGTATTTTACGAATATTTTTGGGAGTTTGAGTTTCCTATGACTCCTACCATGTTTGGAGTCAGATCGGAAAAATATAAGTTTATTAAATATTATGGAATTTGGGATAGAAATGAATTCTATGATATTCAGAATGACCCGAATGAAATGTATAATTTAATTTCAAAAAAAGAACTTCAACCCGAAATAAAACGAAATTTAGATTTGTTGAATAATTGGCTTGAAAATACAAATGGATTAAAAATTCCACTGAAGAAAAATTCGGCTCCACGTAATTCAGATTACAAGCATTGGAACGAATATTGAAATGTCTAAAAAGAACTAAAGTTTGAAAATTAATAAAAATAAATTATGTTGTCAGGTATTAGATTATTTATCATTTTATTGTCTTTATTATCAATTGCAAATTCAAACACATTTTCTCGAAATGTTTTAAAAATTAATCAAAGTTGGAAATTTATTGAAAAGGATCTTCCAGAAGCTAAAGCTGAAAATTATAACGATGCGGATTGGCGTACTTTGCAGTTACCGCACGATTGGGCTTTCGAAGGTGGATATTCTATAAAAGGTGCTCAAAAGGAATATGGTGGTTATGCACGTGGAGGCATTGGATGGTATCGTAAGAAGCTTGTGTTTAATAAAAAGCAATTGAAAAACAAACAAATTTTTGTTGATTTTGAAGCTGTTTATATGAATAGCGAAGTGTGGATCAATGGAAATTATTTGGGCAAACGGCCTTATGGTTATATCAGTTTTTCGTACGATATTACGCCTTATCTCAAAGCAGGTTCGAATAAAATTGCTGTTCGGGTCGATAATTCACTCGAGCCAAGTGCACGTTGGTATCATGGTTGTGGAATATATGGCAATGTCACGCTTACCACTGTCGAAAAGGTTCACTTTAAGCAATGGAGTACGGTTGTTAGTTCAAAAGTGAATAACAACAAGGCACAAATTTCGCTAAAATCAGAAATTGAAGGCACACTTAATAATAACATGCAAGTTGTTTATACAGTGAATGATACATTGGGAAATGTTGTGGGTAAATGCATTGGTGTTAATGGAGAAATAATGCTGGATAATCCACAGCTTTGGAGTGTCGAAAATCCTTATCTTTATAAACTTACCGCCAAAATAATTCAAAAAAGTAAGCTTATTGACGAAATTCAAATTCCGTTTGGAATTAGAACAGTAGAATGGAAAATAGAAACAGGTTTTTGGTTAAACGGAAAAAATGTAAAATTACAGGGAGTTTGTGAGCATCTCGAAGGCGGCCCTATTGGAGCTGCATGGACTGAGAAAATGATGCGGTGGAAAATCAAACTGCTCAAAGATATGGGCCTAAACGCTATACGTACTGCTCATAATCCTCAGTTGCCTGTTTTCTATAAGATATGCGACGAAATGGGTATGTTGGTCATGGACGAAATTTTTGATGGGTGGGAGCAAAAAGCACCATTTGACTATGGTCAGCAGGCTTTTGCCAAATGGTGGGAGAGGGACTTGCGCGATTTTGTTCGCCGAGACCGAAATCATCCTTCAATAGTTGTTTACAGTGTTGGCAACGAAACTAAAGGTGCAGTGGCAAAAGATCTTGTTAGGGTTTGTCATGAAGAGGATCCAACCCGCTTGGTTACTTCAGGGCATTCAGGTTCGGAGGATATGGATATTTTAGGGATAAACGGACATAGTGAACGCAAAACGTTTATCGAGACTTTTAGCCCTACAACACAAGCTTTTGTAGGAACTGAAACTCCTCATACCTGGCATGTTAGAGGTTATTATCGTACGAAAACCTGGTATCGCGATGGAGCTACAAATAAAGTTCAGTCTCCTTTTGAAATACCTGATTTAACCCCAACTGAAATCTTTACATACGATTGGATTTCGCCTGAAAAACGTGAAAACAAAAAGCAGATTTTTAACTCATCATACGATAATGCAACCGTGCGACTCACTGCACGTCATAATATTGAGTTTTTACGTGATTTGACATGGTATTCTGGCAGTTTCCGCTGGACAGGTTTTGATTATTTGGGCGAAGCGGGCTATGTTCATGGAGGTTGGCCTTTCCGTGCATTTATGGGTGGAGTTATTGATTTGGCGGGTTTTCCAAAAGATCATTATTACCTTTATCAGGCCGAATGCTCAAAAAAGGACATGTTACATATTTTGCCACATTGGACACACCCGTATATGGCTACAGGAACCGAAATACCGGTTTGGGTTTACTCCAATGCCGAAGAGGTTGAGTTGTTCTTAAATGGAAAATCGTTGGGTAAAAAGTCGAAAGGTACTAAAGCTCTTGAAATGCAATTTGAGTGGTTAGTGCCGTGGAAAACAGGCGAAATTGAAGCTGTTGCTTATCGAAACGGAAAAGAAATTTTAAGGTCGAAACAAGTAACATCTGGAGCGCCGACAAAACTTAAAATTGAATATGATACTAAGAATTTACTTGATGATGGCGATGACATTGCAATTGTAACATTATCGCAAAACGATGATAAAGGTGTTTTCTATCCTTATGGAGAAAATAATATATACATCAAAGTTTTTGGTAATGCTCAAATAGCATCTCTTGAGAATGGTAATCCCGTAGATACAACCTGCAAAGTGGGTGTTCAAACAAAGAAAGCTTTTTTTGGATTACTAAGGGCGTTTATAAAGTCAATGCCTAAAGGTGGCGATGTCTCCATTATGGCGGTAACAATTTCAGGTGATAAAGCATTGAAAATTTCGGATAAAATCTCCATCGATGTTCAGGAAATTGCATTAAGAGGAAATTTGTTAAAACGTGATATTTCAATATATTACAGTACTGACAATAGTACACCAACAAAACTGAGCAAAAAATATACTGCTCCATTTCGGGTGAACGATGGCACAACAGTGAAGGCAATAATTTATGATAACGACAAGGTTTTAGCCGAAATGGAGGAAAGCTTCGGTAAAGGGGAAGGTCTTTATTGGGGAAAACCAGGCGAAGATATAACACTTGAAAGTGGCGAAAAAGCGTCGAAAGCCACACTCAAGAATGCTACGGTTCGCAATATTGATGGTGTTGAAGCGGTACAATATAAAACACAGGGTGGCAGTATTTCGTGGTATCTGGAGAATGATGGAGCTGAGTCAAAAGTTACCATGTCCGTTAAATATGCGCTAAACTCAAAATCTGAATTTGCTGTATTAGAACTTTATAACAACGGAAAACTGATACAGGAATTAAAATTCCCAACTACCGCAAGTATATCACACTGGAAAAAAGTATCTGTTCCCTTGACCTTATTTACCGGAGCAAATCAAATTGAGTTACGAAGTAAAACTCTGGAAGCACCATTTATTGAATCTATGGAGATAAAATTTTAAAATTTCATGTTATATAACACAAAATATTTTGTCCACAAAAGAATAAAATCGGGACTTCTTAAATAGTTTTTAAATTCTAAAACTAATATTGAAATTTTTTAACATGATACAAAAACCTGTTTATGCATTATCATTTTGTGTATTGGTTACAACTGGCATAAATGCTACAGTTAAAAAACAGTCACCCAATATCATTTTCATTTTAGTAGATGATATGGGTATTGGAGATGCAGGATGTTACGGACAAGAGCAAATTAAAACGCCCAATATTGATAAATTAGCCTCCAGCGGAATGCTGTTTTCCCAACATTATTCTGGCTCAACAGTGAGTGCCCCATCGCGTTGTGCATTACTTACCGGAAAACACACAGGGCATGGTTATGTACGGGGAAATATTGGCTCAAAGGAAGGATTCGACCTAGCATTACCTTCAGAAGAAATAACTGTTGCAGAACTGCTAAAACAAAAAGGTTATGCCACAGCTTGCGTTGGAAAGTGGGGACTTGGTGGTCCAAATACAACAGGAAGTCCGGTTAACAAGGGCTTTGATTATTTTTTCGGGTACTTGAGTCAGGCTGATGCACATCATTATTATCCCGATTATTTGTTTGAGAATGAACAAAAAGTTCAGTTAGATGGAAAAGTGTATAGTCATTTTATGATTATGGACAAAGGCATTGAGTTTATGCGTAAAAATGCCGCAAAACCGCTCTTTATGTATTTTGCCATCACACCTCCTCATGCCGATCTAGATTATCCGGATATTAGCCAATATGATGGAAAATTTGAAGAACCAAAATTAACTAAAAAAGATTATGGTTCATTTCTAAATAATCCTAAACCACGAGCAACTTATGCTTCGATGATTACGGAAATTGACAAAAATGTAGGACAGATTATCAGTGAGTTAAAGGCATTGAACCTGCTCGACAATACAATTATTATTTTTTCTTCAGATAATGGTGTTCACAATGTTGGCGGACATGATCCCGAATTTTTTAACAGTAACAGCCAGTTTCGTGGATGTAAGCGCGACCTTTACGAAGGTGGAATCCGAACTCCGTTTATAGTGAATTGGCCAAAGGTTGTTAAACCCGGAACCAAAACAAATCATATTTCTGCCTTTTGGGATTTTCTACCTACCGTTTGCGACATTACTGGCATTGTAAAACCTTCGAATTCGGATGGAATTTCTTATTTACCCGCTTTAAAAGGAAAAACTAAAAAACAAAAAAATCACGAATATATATATTACGAATTTTTCGAAATGGGAGGGAAGCAATCAATATTAAAAGATGGTTGGAAATTGGTCAGATTAAATCTGAATAATCCCAATAAGCAAACCGAGGAACTTTATCATTTAGATAATGATATTTCTGAAACTACAAATCTTATCACTAAATTTCCTCAAAAAGGCTATGAACTTAGAAATCTTGCTGCAAAAGCTCGTACAGAAAGTAGTCAATTTAAATGGGGGCAAGCAAAATAAATTTAATTTTCAATAATAACTTTATAATATAATTACCATGAATTTCAATTACTTACAAAAAAAGTTTTATATTTTAACTTTTTTGTTTTTATCAACATGCTTCTTGACAACTTCTGGTCAGTTGCAGGTTACCGAGGAGATTATGACTATCCCAAGTTACAAAACAGATGCACCCAATGAAATGCCTCAGTTTTTTAAACAAAAAGGCCATCAGGGAGTTCAGCGTCGCGAATATCCTTATCCAATTGATGATAATTTTACTTTTGTTAAAAAGCCGGTAGAATACCCAATAATTCGTATGCAAAACGAGTATATAGACGTTGCAATTATGCCTCAAATGGGCGGGCGTGTTTATTATGCAAGGGATAAAACCAATGGTTATGATTATTTTTACCATAATCATGTAGTAAAACCTTCGCTGATTGGAATGGTAGGAAATTGGGTTTCTGGAAGCCTTGCATGGGGATTTCCGCATCACCACGGACCCAGCACGGTAATTCCTATGGATTACAAAATTGTGAATAATACCAATGGAAGTACTACGGTTTGGATTGCCGATACCGATCGTCGTCACAGATTAAGTATGCTGATAGGATATACTGTATATCCAAATTCAAATGTGTTGGAAATGAGTATTCAACCAATGAATAATACACCTGTATCAAACTCCTTTTTGTTTTGGGCTAATCCTGCTGTAAATGTCGATTCTGATTATCAGGTAATCTTTCCACCTTCTGTAAAATATGTTACTTATCATGCAAAACGGGATATGACAACCTGGCCCATAGCAGATACAGTTTACAACAATACAAATTATAAAAATAAAGACGTTAGTTGGTGGAAAAATACAATTTCACCATCATCATTTTTTTCCTGGGATCCAAAAGAAGGCTATTTTGGTGGATACGATCATAACAAACATGCAGGAACTGTATGGGTTGGTAACCGCTATTTGAGTCCTGGAATGAAGTATTGGGCTGATGGCAATAATGCAATCGGACGAGGTGTAAATGCAGGTCTTACCGATTATGATAGTCAATATATTGAATTGATGGCCGGTTTCTATTCCGACAATCAGCCTGATTACAGTTGGATTGAGCCTTATGAAAATAAGTATGGTAAAATGACCTGGTTTCCTATGCGTGAATTGGCGGGTATCAAATTTGCCAATGTTAAAGGTGCGTTAAATATTACAGTCAAAGATGGTAAAATTCAGTTGCGCATGAATGCTACATCGTTATACAAAAATACTAAAGTAGTAGTAAGTGCGAATTCGAAAACTATTTTTGAACAAAAAATGGATATTAGTCCGGCTAAACCTTATGTAAACGACCAAATTAATTTACCGAAGGGTGTTACTGAAAAAGATTTTGAAGTGAGTTTGACCGATGCGAACAATGAAACTATTATGCTTTACAAAGCAATTAACCATCAGCCATCTACCGATCCTCGTCCAACTCCTTTAAAAGCACTACCTACTGCCGATGAAATAAATAATGCAGAAGAATTATACTTAGCAGGTTTACGTTTAAATCAATTCTATAACCCGTCAGTAAATCCGATACCTTACTACGAGAAAGCATTGAAACTTGACCCCGGACATTATGGTACCAATCTGCAAATGGGAATTCTAAAGATGAAAGATTTTGATTGGGTAGTTGCCGAAAGTTATTTGCAAAAAGCAGTGAACCGTGTTTCGGCAAACTATACTCGTCCTAAAGATTGCGAAGCATTATATTATTTGGCAATGGCTCAACGAGCGCAATATAATCAGGTTAAGGCTTATGAAAATTTCTACAGAGCCAGTTGGGATAATGCTTGGAATGCACCTGCATATTATCAACTTGCTGAAATGGAATGTATAAAGAGTGATTTCGAAAAAGCACTTGAACATATTGATAGAGCCATTACAACAGCAGCTAAGAATATTCAATTACTGAATCTAAAAACTGTTATTCTTCGTAAATTGAATAAAATGAATGAGGCCGAAAAAACTGCACTTGCTTCGCTCGAAGTTTCAGTAATCAATCATCAGGCAACCAACGAATTGTCCATTATTTATAAAGCTATTGGAAAATCAACCGAAGCAACCAAATTTAGTTCCGAATTGAGTAGAGTTATGCGTGGCGAAATACAATCGTATTTGGAGCTTGCCTCGTCGTATATGAATGGTGGATTTTATACCGAAATAATTGACTTATTGCAACCTTTAGAATCAAAAGGTGAAACATATCCCATGTTGTATTATTATATAGGGTATGCTCAGTCAAAACTTTGTAAATCTGATTTGGCTCTCAAATATTATCAGGCAGCATCCTCTAAACCACATGATTATTGCTTCCCATTTAGAAATGAAGAAAATATAGTTCTGAATGATGCTATGCTTGTACATCCATCTGATGCTAAAGCTCTTTATTATTTGGGGAATTTGTTATACGAAAAGCAACCCCAAAAAGCCATTGAAGTTTGGGAAAAATCGGCAAATATTGATCCAACATTTTACATTGTTCATCGCAATCTATCAATAGCTTATAACGAGGTTTATAAAGATCCTGCCAAAGCTTTGGTAAGTATTGAAAAAGCATTTAGCTGTAACAATCAGGATCCAAAGCTTTTACAAGAAGTGGATGAAATAATGGGATTAAATAATGTTCCAATAGAAAAGAAATACAATTTCCTGAAAAAGAATGAAAATGTGGCTGCAAAACGAAGCGAAACAATGATTCATTATGCTATTCGTTGTTTTCAGTATGAAAAATTTGATGAAGCTGTGCGTATCATGAATGTCACAAAAATGGTTGAACCTGAAGGAGGAACCAAATATCAAAGCGCATATCTGAATGCTTATACTCTAAGAGGAATGACTTATTTTAATGCAGGTAATTATCAAAAAGCATTAGCAGATTTTCAAACTGCAACCAAATTCCCTGTAGTTTATGGTCGAAACAGGCTTGCTCAATTGTATTATCTGTTGGGTATTACTTATGAGAAAACAGGAAATAAATCGGAAGCAAAAATTAATTTCGAAAAAGCGATCAATGCTGTTAATAAAATTCCTGCTGGACGTTTAAGCAGCGAAGGGGAGAATCTGTTTTATAAAGGAATGGCATTGAAAAAGATAGGCAAAATTGAAAAAGCGAATGCCGAATTTGATATTCTGCTACAATATGCGAATGACAAAATAGAAGTTAATTATTTTTTCAATCAATTTGATAAAGGTTTAAGTCAGACAACTATGCGAGCTGGTAAGCATTATTTAGCAGGTTTGGCATATATCGGATATGGAGATCAGGAAAAGGCCAATATAGAATTCAAAAAAGCTCTTGAAATACTTCCAGATCATCCCTGGAGTAAAATCTATTTATCAAAAAAATAATGAATTACATTAAACGATTATTAGTTTCTGTTGGGTGTGCATTAATTGCACACTCAACTGTTTTTGCTTCGAAAAACTACTTCGATATTTTTCCTACGGCAGAGATTGCAAACAAACAGGTTAAAATGCGCTTATACCTGCCAGATACCATCCACGGATATTACCGTGCATCGCGTTTCGATTGGTCGGGAATTATCGCAGAACTGACTTACAAGGGACATAGTTATTTTGGAGAGTGGAAAGATACACATGACCCATACATACACGATGACATTACTGGTCCGGTTGAAGGTTCACTTAAAGCAGGTATAGGTTTTGATGAAGCAGCAATTGGAGGAGAATTTATCCGTTTAGGAATAGGTGTACTGCAAAAGCAAGCTGAGAATTATATTTTTGATAAAACTTATGAAATTAAAAACCACGGTGATTGGAAAATCAACCAAGGCACTGACTGGATTGAATTCATACATACAATACGCAGTAATAATGGTTATGGCTATGTTTATACGAAAAGAATTCAGTTGTTGAAAAACGAAGCTGGGTTTGTCATTAAACACAAACTGACAAATACAGGCTCTAAAACTATTGAAACAGATCAGTTTAACCATAATTTTTTTATAATTGATAATGGAGTTACCGGCACAGGCTTTTATCTTAAATTTCCATTTACGCCCGAAATTTCGAACGACAAAAACAGTAAGGAATATTTCGAGAGTAAAGACAACGAAATAGTTTTTTCTAAAGATGTTACCGATAATTTTGCCTTCGCACGATTCAATAAATTACCTCCAAATACTCCAAATAAACTTGAATTGATTAACAAAGTATCGGGAGCAGGAGTTAGGATTGAAGTTGATAAACCCATGTATACCTTGGTTTTTTGGGCAAGGAGAAATGTGTATTGTCCCGAAAATTCTGTTTTTATTTCTGTACCTTCTGGGATGCAGGAAACCTGGGACTCCAAATACATTTTTTTTGAAAAAGAAAAGATTGATGTAAGTAATTTGCCAGGAAATGGAATAAAGTAACATCCGTTTGTTTACATTGGACAGGTTGATAAACGCCAAACCGGATATGCATTCGATTTTTGTTGTTCGTTAAATATTTCAAATTCAGTTATCTCAATTGGTAAAAGTGCATTTTCTTCTTGCAGTGGATTTACAGGAAACTTAACGCTTCCTAACTCTATAACTTCAATAGAAAGAGGTTCATTTAGTAGTTGCAGCTTTACAGTAAGTTTAATTATTCCAAACTCAGTAAATTCGATTGGAGAATATGCTTTTTCTTATTGCAGTAGCTTTACATGTAATTTAACAATTCCGAATTTGGTTAGTTCAATTGGAGAAAGTGCTTTTGAAAGTTGTAGAGGCTTTAAAGGCAGTTCAACAATTCCAAATTCGGTAACCACAATATCAAATTCAGCTTTTTGGGATTGTAGCAATTTTTCAGAGTTAACTTTACCCAATAATTTAACTCAAATAAGTGATTTAGCTTTTCAAAATTGCTCAAAACTGACCAAAATAAATATGCCGCATAGCACTCCACCTACCGTAGATATAAATACTTTTACCGGTATACCGAAAATATTTATGTACGCTTTATGTCGCTGCTGGCTCAACGGGGGCGTATGTTGCTGCAAACTACTGGAAGGAATTTACAATTATGTCCGAAATTATTAGTACATGCATTAACGAGGTTCAAAACAGCAACATAAAAAATATATGCTTAGCACTCCGAATTGTAATCAAAGGAGTTATCGAAGGTCAAATGGTAACTATCTTTGGCATTGATGGTAAACAGTTAGTTTCTCAAGTTTCCGCAGGCGAACCCATTAAATTACGGTTAAAAGATAATTGTGCTTATATTAAAAGTAGATTGTAGAAGTTTAAAAGTGATATTATAGAAGTTTTCTTTATGGAGTGAATTTTTAATGTGTAAATTAGGTGAAGGAGGTAAGTGAATTATCAAACACCTGAAAAAAACTACTCAACGAACCGGGAAATACGGATAAAGGTGATTTGCAGAGGTAAAAAATCAAAGGAATTGTTTCATACCTTTCCTTTGAAAAAATAGTACACATTTTGCAGCAATTTATCCATAAAGTGATAATTTCAATCATTCGTTTCTTAATATATGTGGTTTGGTACTTTAAATTTTTACAAAAAAGGGAGCAAATATTACAAATCAGAGCTAAGCCAAACTAGATTGTTTAAGATATATGAAATATGATGCATTTTCATCAATTTATACAGAAATGCAGTGAGACCACTTGCTATTGAGCGCATTAATTACTATTTAGCCGGAAATCATTCGGTTGCTTTGAAAACTGCAATAATTTACTCCCCAATTAGAAGTTGCAAGGTAAAGAATTTAAACTATCATATATTTCACACCATTGTTGTCCGCTAAAAGCGGTATTTAAAAATTTATTGTTGTTATAAGGTCT
>JACDZH010000094.1 GCA_013426815.1 Paludibacter sp. | reverse complement strand
GCAAAGTAACTAATTTTATTTCAATTAATTACAACTTATATAATGTCTAATGAATCACAATGAATTAATTACTGCATTGTCCAACAAAATGAATGTACCTAAATCCGTAGTTGCTAATTTGTTGGAAACTACTGTATCAGTTTTTGTAGAACAATTGGTTGAAGATAAGACAATTGGATTTCAAAGTTTTGGAAATTTTGAAGTTCGGAAAAAGGAAGAACGTCTTTCCGTGCATCCTAATACGCAAATTCGTACCCTGATACCACCCAAATTGGTGGTGAATTTTAAGCAAAGTAATATTTTGAAGGATAAACTCAAAGACTTGCCGCATCATGAATAAGGAAAAAATTTCTTCGCAAGATATTATTGACTTATTGGCTTCGAAAGCTTCGGTGAGTAAACGTGCTTCGGAAGAATTTCTGAAAGTTTTAATCGCTTCGATTGAAGATGCTTTGTTAGCAAGTGATATAGTAAAAATTAAAAATTTTGGTACTTTTAAACTTCATTGGAACGAAGCTCGTAAAAGTGTAAATGTGCAAACGGGCGAAGAAATTATTCTAGCAGGTTATCATAAGGTTGTATTTGTACCCGATACAACATTAAAAGATGTTATAAATGAACCTTTTGCGCATTTGGATGCGGTTGAATTGGATATAGATAAAAATGTAATAGCAACTGGGAATAATGAGAATGCAACTGTTGATCCGCTCAGGATATTTGCAGAACAAGCATCAGAAATTAAGAACCTACTATCCGAAATTCAGGCATTATCGCCCACTAGAAAGGTGGATATTGCTGAAAAAGAAGTAGATAAACCAATACAGAATAATCAAAAACCTGCAGATGTTGAAGCTCAGGCGGAGTTAAAAATTAAAGAACATGAACAAGTTGAAATTCCAAAGGAAATTGAACAAGATAATGAAAATGAGATCATAAACGACTATAAAAGATCACCAAAACTAACAGAAACTTCAATAGAGGAAAATTCCAAATCAGAAATTTTATCAAAGGAAAAAAAAACCAAAAAACAGAGATGGCGATTGTTGACAATTATTATTATGTTTTTATTTATTAGTGGAAGTGTAGGTCTTTACTATTTTTATCGACCTGCTAACGAGATGGTTGAAACAACTATCGATACTTGTAAAATTGGTTTCAAAAATTTAGAAGACAATGCTTCATTTTCGGAAATGCTTCATAATTTTACAAAATGGTTAACTCCTAATCCAAAAACTATTCCAGTTTCTGAGACTGTTGTAATTCCAAAAAATACAGATTCGATTGTAATAGAAACTGATGTACAGGCAGTTGACAGTTTACAGTTACTATTCGATACTCCTAGGGTTTATAAAGTTTTTGTTGCTTCGGAACGTATAAAAGTTGGTAGCAGATTAGCATTAATGGCAAAACGATATTATGGAACTTCTGATTTTTGGGTTTATATTTACGAAGCCAACAATGCTAAGATTCTAAATCCGGATAAAATCGCAGTTGGAACTTTAATTCATATTCCAAAACTGGATTCCCGATTAATAGACGCAACAAACCCGAGATGTATAAAAAAAGCGCTTGAGTTACATGAATTATACGTAAAACCAACGAAATCGGATTCGTGATTTTTTTTTAAAATGTTCAACACTGTAAAAGTTCTGCATTTATTAACAAATACAGAACATTTTTTAGTTCAAAAATGTATAAATTAATAGTATTAATTTGACTTTATAGGCATCAATCCTTAATAATCTAAATTCAGGTTAATAGATATTAAATCAAAGGTTTAACATATCATTTTACACTATATTTGCTCAACAATAAATCAGGATAACTAACACAATAAAAATATGATTCAATCAGTTGATATTAGGGAACTTAATGAACGCATCGAAAGGAAAAGTTCTTTTGTAGATGCACTAACAATGGGAATGGACAAAGTAATTGTCGGACAAAAACATTTGGTAGAGTCTTTATTAATCGGGTTACTTTCCGATGGACATATTTTGCTCGAAGGTGTTCCGGGTTTGGCTAAAACTTTAGCAATTAAAACTTTATCAGATTTAATTAAAGCTGAATTCAGCCGAATTCAATTTACACCTGACTTATTGCCTGCCGATGTTATTGGAACAATGATTTATAGTCAGAAAAAAGAAGAATTCAGCATTAGAAAAGGACCAATTTTTGCGAATTTAATTTTGGCCGATGAAATTAACCGAGCACCAGCAAAGGTACAAAGTGCTTTATTGGAAGCCATGCAGGAACGTCAGGTTACAATCGGGCAAAGTACATACAAGTTGGAAGAACCATTTTTGGTATTGGCAACTCAAAATCCTATTGAACAAGAAGGAACTTATCCACTGCCAGAAGCACAAGTGGATCGTTTTATGTTGAAAGTAATTATCAATTATCCCAATAAAGAAGAAGAAAAATTGATTATACGTCAAAATTTATTAAAAGATAAGCCGGTAGTTCTTCCATTATTAACTCCTAAAGATATTATTGAAGCACGGGATGTGGTTCGTCAGGTATATATCGATGAGAAAATTGAAAGATATATTGTTGATATTGTATTTGCTACAAGGTTTCCTCAAGATTATGGTTTGGATGCATTAAAAGAAATGATATCATTCGGTGCATCGCCTCGTGCCTCAATTAATTTAGCATTAGCAGCTCGTGCGTATGCTTTTATCAAGCGCAGAGGTTATGTTATCCCCGAAGATGTACGTGCAGTTTGTTATGATGTTATGCGTCACCGAATTGGATTAAGCTACGAAGCCGAAGCAAATAATATGACTTCAGACGAAATAATTACTGAAATTTTGAATACAATTGAAGTACCTTAATCAATTAACAATTGATAATTAATAATTGAAAAATAGGAGTTGTGGAAACAAGTGAATTATTAAAAAAAGTACGGAAAATAGAGATAAAAACGCGTGGTTTATCTAAAAATATATTTGCCGGTGAATATCACTCAGCGTTTAAAGGACGAGGAATGACTTTTTCGGAAGTGCGTGAATATCAGTACGGTGACGAAATCAGATCAATTGATTGGAACGTAACTGCACGTTTTGGACATCCTTATATAAAGGTTTTTGAAGAAGAACGTGAGTTGACAGTGGTTTTGATGATCGACGTATCAGGTAGTCGTGAATTTGGAACGGTTACCCAAATGAAAAAAGACATTTTTACCGAGGTGGCAGCTACACTGGCTTTTTCCACAATTCAGAATAACGATAAAATTGGAGTTATTTTCTTTTCAGACAAAATTGAAAAGTTTATACCTCCCAAAAAAGGGAAAAAGCATGTTTTGTTTATTATTAGAGAACTTCTTGATTTTAAACCCGAAAGTACCAAAACTGACATTGCTGGCGCCTTACGTTATTTTACCAATGCCATCAAAAAGAGTTCTACAGCATTTATCATTTCTGATTTTATTGACACAAATTTTGAAAAGGAATTGACAATCGCCAATCGTAAACACGATGTGGTGGCTTTGCAAGTATTTGATATTCGCGAAACTGAGTTACCAAATGTTGGTTTAGTGAAATTAAAGGATGCTGAAACAGGTGAAAGAATTTGGGTGGATACTTCCAGTAAACGGTTGCGTACCACTTACAAACATGCCTGGGGCGAAAGTCAATTGGTTTTGCAAAAGGCTTTTACAAAATCGGGTGTTGATTTTGTTTCAATGAGTACATCCGAAGATTATGTGAGAGCATTGATGAAATTGTTTAAAATGAGAGCCTAAATAATAATTGACAATTGAAAATTAGTATGAGAAATTTTTTTTTATTGTTTATATGTATTAACTTTTTTGCGCATTCAGATTTGTTAGCTCAGAAAATCACTGTTAATGCACATCTTGATTCCACAGTTCTTTGGATAGGTGATCAGGCTCATTTGACATTTGAGGTTTCGCAACAACCAAAACAAAAAGTGAGTATGCCCATTTTCTCAGACACAATTGTTGGTGGGCTCGATTTGGTAGAACAGTTAATAACTGATACAATTATTTCACCCAATGGGCATATTGTGGTTTCACAACATTATGTAGTTACTGCGTTTCAGGATACACTCTTATATATTCCGCCTTTTCCATTTGTTTCAAATGGTGATACTGTTTGGTCAAAATCTCTTTCGTTGAAAATTGTTCAACCTTTTAAAATTGACACAGCCTCAAATTCAATATCCGATATAAAATCTGTTTTTAAACCAAAATTTGATTTGCTTGGTTTGTTAAAAATCCTATTTTTTATAATGCTAATCATTGCATTTTTGATTTTAGGATATTTATTAATCAGAAAATATTGGCTAAAAAAGTCAATCTTTGAATCAACTCCATTACCTGTTTTGCCTTCCTATGTGATAGCATTGAATCAGTTGGACAGAATTAAGAGTGAAAAATTGTGGCAGCAGGGTCGTTTGAAAGAATATCATACCGATTTGACAGATGTGATTCGTATTTATATTGAAAATGTATTCAATATTAATAGTATGGAAATGACTTCTGACGAAATTCTGGATCATTTATCTGATTTGCATAAACAGGAAAAAACAGCTTATATCGGTTTGAAACAAATTTTGCAATTGGCTGATTTGGTGAAATTTGCGAAATGGAATCCAAACTTAGAGGAGCATGAATTAAGTTTACGAAATGCTTATCTGTTTATAAATCTGACCAAAGTAGAAGAATCAAAACCTTTGGAAGAAACTACAGAGAAAGAATCAAAAGAGAATGAAACAAATAAACCATTACCAATTAATTAACTATAAGCGATGACTTTTCATAACCCGGAATATTTGTTTTTACTTTTGTTGCTGATCCCCATCGTGTTTTGGTATTTAAAAGAAATGCACAAATCGGAAGCAAGTTTGCAGATTTCTACACATCAAAACGTGGTAAAATTTCCGAAAAGTAAAAAATTAAAACTACGCCATGTTCCTTTTATATTGCGTACTTTAGCTATTGCATCCATAATTTTAGCACTGGCTCGTCCTCAGGCTTCAAATAGCTGGCGAACCAAAAGTACAGAAGGAATAGACATTATGATGGCGTTGGATATTTCAGGAACTATGATAGCTGAAGACTTGAAACCGAATCGTATCGAAGCTGCTAAAGCTGTGGCAACTGAATTTATTCTTTCACGTCCCGACGATAATATCGGTTTGGTTGTTTTTGCCGGCGAAAGTTTTACCCAATGCCCTTTGACTAGCGATCATGCAGTGTTAATTAATTTATTTAATGCAGTTAAATTTGGATTGATTGAAGATGGAACAGCCATTGGTTTAGGTTTGGCAAATGCAGTAAACAGAATTAAAGACAGTAAGGCAAAATCGAAAGTAATTATTTTATTGACCGATGGATCTAATAATCGAGGTGATATAGCACCTATTACAGCAGCAGAAATTGCTAAAACTTTCGGTATAAGAATTTACACCATTGGCGTTGGATCACATGGTATAGTAAATATTCCAGTTCCTACTCCATTGGGAATTCAGTACCAGCAAATGCAGTCAGAATTCGATGAAAAGTCGCTACAAGAAATTGCCGGTATAACCGGTGGAAAGTATTTCAGAGCAACCGATAATTCAAAACTCCGTCGTATTTATCAAGAAATTGACCAACTGGAAAAGACAAAAATCAGTGTACGACAATATAATAAGAAAAATGAACAGTTTTTCATGTTTAGTTTGTTTGCTTTTCTTTTCTTGATTTCAGAGGTTTTATTACGAAACACTTTATTAAGAAGAATACCTTAATAACATGTTCATTTGCTTACAAACCTTATTTCTTAACGATGAATTGATGAAAAATTAATAATAGTTGGTTTTTTTCAAAGTTAAATACCAAACTTTTTAACAGTAGATTAAAGTTATGTTTCGATTTGCACATACCGAATATTTATTTCTACTCCTTTTAATTCCTCTATTAATAGGTGTATTCATTTATACTGGCATTCTAAAACGCCGAAATTTAAATCAATTTGGAAACTCTGACTTATTGGCTCAATTGATGCCCAATGTTTCTTATGTTCGTCCAACTGTAAAATTTTATATGCAATTAGCAGTTATAATATTACTAATAATTGTGTTGGCTCAACCTCAATTTGGAACAAAAGTTGAAAATGTTAAACGTCAGGGAATTGAAGTAATGATTGCGTTGGATGTTTCAAATTCAATGTTGGCACAGGATGTTCAACCCAGTCGATTGGACAAAGCCAAACAGGTATTATCAAAACTGGTAGATGGAATGACTAACGATAAAATTGGTTTGGTAGTTTTTGCGGGGGATGCTTATACTCAATTACCGATTACAGTTGACTACGTTTCAGCTAAAATGTTTCTTTCTTCCATTTCAACTCAATTAGTTCCTCGTCAGGGAACTGCTATTGGCAGTGCCATCGATTTGTGTATCAAATCTTTTGGAACAAAAAGTGAAGCCGGAAGAGCAATAATTGTGATTACTGATGGAGAAAACCACGAAGACGATGCCATAGGAGCTGCTAAACTTGCGGCAGAAAATGATATTGCTGTTCACGTTATTGGAATGGGAAAGCCCGATGGAGCACCTATTCCTGTACCCGGCACTATGAGTTTCTGGAAAGATAAAGATGGAAATGTTGTAGTTTCAAAATTAAACGAAGAAATGTGTAAAAGTATTTCTTCGGCAGGAAAAGGGGTGTACGTGCGTGCCGACAACAGCAATAGTGCTTTTCGTGTTATCAATAAAGAACTAGATAGCTTGGCAAAGTCGGACATAAAGACAAGTGTTTTTTCTGTTTACAATGAACAATTTCAATCATTTACCATGTTGGCATTACTGATTTTGATAATTGATTTTTTTGTATTTGAACGAAAAAACAAACGACTGAATAAATTTAAAATTTTCGATTTAAAAGATAAAATTACAAGGAATTGATCACTCGGTTTTGCCGAATGTACTAAGTTCTTCAAAATTACATTTCAAAACAATGAAAAGAATAGGATATATATTTTTAATGTGTACTATCACGTTTACAGCCTTTTCACAAAAGGAAAGTGCTGATGTACGCACAGGAAATAAACTCTATAAATCGGGGAAATTCACCGAAGCAGAAATTGCTTACCGAAAAGGACTTCAAAAGAACCAAAAATCTTTTGAGGCAAATTATAATTTGGGAAATGCCCTTTACAAACAAAAAAAATTCATTGAAGCCTTGGAGCAATACAACAATTCTCTGGCATTGCAACCCAAGGAAAAGGAAAAAATTGCTGCTGCCTATCATAATACAGGCAATGCTTTACTTTCAGACAAAAAAATAGAAGAAAGTATTAGCGCTTACAAGAAAGCCTTAAAAAACAGTCCTAAAGACGATGAAACCCGTTATAATTTGGCATATGCACAAGCAATGCTGAAAAAACAACAGCAAGATAAGAATAAAGATAAAAACAAAGACAAGGATAAAGATAAGAAAAAGGACGATAAGCAAAATCAAGATCAGAAACAACCTGATCAGAAACCAAAGGAACAACCTCAAAAGCAACAACAGCTACAACCTCAAATGTCGAAACAGAATGCTCAACAAATTCTGGATGCATTACAGCAAGATGAAAAAAATGCCCAGGATAAGGCAAAAAAACAACAAGTGAGAGGTACAAAAAAGGCAGACAAAGATTGGTAGTAAATATTGATTTTTTTTGAATTTAGAATTTGTTTATTTGACTAAAAGAAATTAGAATAGATTATGAAACGCAAATTGATTTTTATATCATTTATATTGCTTAGTACCTGGATAGTACGGGCAGACGAACCTGTGCGTTTTACAGCATCGGCACCACCAACTGTTATTCTGGATAAGCCATTCCAGTTGGTATATTCGGTTAATGCAACTTGCAAGGATTTACGAGTGCCCGAAATAAATAATTTTGATATACTTGCCGGTCCATTTGAATCGCACAGTTCCAGCATTCAGTTTGTGAACGGTAGGCAATCTTCATCGGTCTCGGTTTCATATACATATACACTTCAGGCTCAGAAAACCGGAACTTTTACCATTGCTTCGGCAAGTATCATGGTCGACAACAAGAAAATAACTTCTAATGGTTTGTCTATTAAAGTTCTACCTGCTGATGCTAATGCTTCTAAATCGCAAGGTGGCGGACAATCAGGATCATCTTCAGGTACTCAAGCTATTTCGAATGATAACATCTTTATTCGGACAAGTGTTTCCAATACCAATGTTTATGAACAAGAAGCCATTTTGGTCACCTATAAACTTTATACACTGGCAGATGTGATACAATGTTCCAACAAAAAAATGCCAGATTTCAATGGCTTTATGAAACAAGAAATAGAACAAACACAAAACAAGCAGTTCTCATATGAAAATTATAATGGCAAGAATTATGGAACTGTTGTTTTATATCAAGTGTTGATTTATCCACAACATGCAGGCGTTATCGAAATTGATAAGGGAAATTTTGAGGCGGTTATACGTGTAAAAAACAGAACAACTGCCCGAAGTATTTTCGATGATTTTTTTGATTCCTATACAAATGTTTCTAAAAATATTGTGGCACCGGGTTCAAGAATTACTGTGAATGCTTTACCTTCAAATAAACCGACTTCATTTAACGGAACTGTTGGAAGATTCTCCATTAACTCAAGTATTACGTCTTCGCAAATTAAAGCTAATGATGCGGTAACTTTAAAGATAAATATTGCAGGGACAGGTAATATGAAACTTATTAAAAATCCGACTATAAAATTCCCGGATGGTTTTGAACTATATGACCCTAAGGTAAGTAATAATTTCAAAACTACAACTTCGGGTGTTTCAGGTTCAAAAACCATTGAATATCTTTTTATACCACGACATTCTGGTGATTTTGAAATACCATCGGCCGAATTTTCATATTTCGATGTTCAGACTAAAGCTTATAAAACTTTACGTACACCGGTTTACAAATTACAGGTACTTAAAGGCGAAGGTGGCGAAAATCCAACTGTAGTAGGTGGATATATCGACAAAGAAGAAGTAAAACAGTTGGGAAAAGATATACGTTACATTCAAACTGAAAAATTCAATTTGATAAAAGAAGAAGAACCGCTGTTTGGAACAATTACATGTTGGTTGATGTATTTATTTCCATTGCTCATTTCTTTAATCATATTCGGTTTCTTCCGCAAGCAAACCAAAGAAAATGCAAACATCAATTTTGTAAAAAATAAAAAAGCAAACAGGGTGGCTCAAAAACGATTGAAATTAGCCCAAAAACTCTTGAATGAAGGAAATAAAGAAAAGTTTTATGAAGAAGTTTTGAAAGCTGTTTGGACTTATTTGGCCGACAAATTTTCGATACCTGTAGCTTCTCTCACCAAAGACCGTGTAGAATTGGAATTGACAAGCCGCAAAATTGATGATATTGTAATTCAACAATTCCTTCAAATCCTGAATAAATGCGAATTTGCACGTTATGCGCCAAATTCAAATCAGCAGGAAATGGGAAATTTATATGTTGATACAATTGAAGTAATCAGTCAATTGGAAGAACTTATCAAAAAATCGTAAACACATTATTCATTCAAAATATATGAAACGTTACGTTCAATTTTTTATTCTTATTTTGTGTTTAGCTCTGTCTGTTTACGCTCAAACAGGTGCTGTGAAACAAGCGAATGATTTGTATGCAAAAGGTAATTATACTGATGCTGCAAAACAATATGAGAAAATTTTATTAGATGAAGGTGTTGCACCTGAATTGTATTATAATTTAGGAAATGCATATTTCAAAGCGAATGAAATAGGTCGTTCCATTCTGAATTATGAGCGAGCTTTGCGTTTTGATCCAGGATACGATGATGCACGTTACAATTTAGAATTGGTTCAGTTGAAGGTCGTTGATAATATTGTGCAAACTCCATCTTTCTTTATAGGACGGTGGGTTGAAAATTTGATTAAATTGCTGACTTCTAATCATTGGATATTTATCAGTGTTGCCTTTTTTGTCTTTAGTTTGGTGGCTGTATTTCTGTTTATCTTTGGACCTTCGCACCGGACACGAAAGAATTCATTTTATTTTGGAACTGTTTTAATTGCCATTAGTTTAATTACTCTGGTTTTCTCAGGTGTCAGAAAAGAGCAAATGATGAAACATAACGAAGCCATTGTTATGTCGGGTGTAATAACCGCCAAAAGCTCTCCCGATAAAAGTGGTACTGATTTATTTCAATTGCACGAAGGTACTAAAGTTTCAATAAAAAGCACTTTAGGAAACTGGGTTGAAATTAAGTTAAGTAATGGAAATGTTGGTTGGGTGGAAATTATTCAGTTAGAGAAAATTTAAATTTTCTTATCTATTTTAACATTCAACTTCCTCAAACTCTTTAACCTTTTAATCCATGAATATATTTACACTTTTTAATCATTGGGATACAAATATTTTCTTGATGCTAAATGGAACGCATGCACCATTTTTTGATGGATTTATGTATGCGGTTAGTGCTAAATTAATTTGGATTCCACTTTATATTGCGGTTTTGTATGTGATTTTAAAACGTTGGAATAGAGAAGCATTTTGGGTAATTTTAGCGTTGGTTCTATGTATTGTAATAGCCGACCAAATTTCTTCGGGAATCATTAAAAACATGGTACAACGATTACGTCCTTCACATGCCAGTGATTTAAAAGGGATGGTTCATTTGGTAAATGGATATGAAGGTGGTTTTTTTGGTTTCGTTTCGTCACACGCAGCGAATAGTTTTGGTTTTGCATTACTTACTTCCTTACTATTCAAACAGAAAACTTATACTTATGCAATTTTTTTCTGGGCAATAATTATTGCATATTCTCGAATCTATTTAGGTGTTCACTATCCATTGGATATTCTGGGAGGAGCTATAATAGGAATAGTATCAGCTTTGATTTGCTTTATTACCATAAAAAAATTACGCCCCTCATTGCTTCAAACCGAAGATTATCATTCTGTTACAGAACAAACAAAAACGATTATTCCTCTGATTGTTCTAGGAATTAGTTTGTTAGGAGTAGTTATTTATAGTATTTCGATGCTGTAATTCGGTTTAATAATAGAATAAATCGCCAGTTTTCCGAATGGAAAATAAACTTCCAATTGAATTGCCATACAATTTTCCAAAATCAGCAGCTACGGTATATCCAATTTCAATATTGTATAGTTTTGGAAATTGCTTTTTTACTTCCAATATTAATGAAGTGTTATTTCTTCTTTTTTCATCAAGTACGCTGGAATAATTGCCGTAATTTTTACTAAACGAAGATAGAATACGATACTTATAATTAGCGATATCACCTTCTATACCAAAATGATGAACTTGTACCCGATTATTTAGGAATGTCATTGCACCGGAGGAATCGAAAGTTGGTAATGAAATAAATGGAGCTCCGATTATACGGTTATTAAATGTCCACCCCGAACGATAAATATAATTTTCGAAATAACTATCGGCACCTCCGTAAATAATCCCATCTTTATCGTGGTATGGACCTGATTGATCGGTAGTATTCAAGTATTCGTATAAAATTCCATTTACTAAAGCAAATTTTGGGTTTCGTATAGTAATACCCCAAAGTCCATCTGGAACATTCATGGTATTGGTGATAAACCTGATTGGTCCATCCTCGGAAACATTTTGCCAATATCCACTAACTTTGAAGTTTTTAATATCAATATCAAACCTTGTGCTTTGTGAAATGATGTGATTTCCAAGAGCGTTTATTTGTTCACCTATTGGAGCATCCTTTTCTCCTGATTTACCTAAAAAGATAATTAAATAATCATGCAAGTTTATTGGTTGCTTGTCAATACTTGCACTTGTACTGTATCCTCCCCATTGTGCTACATGGTCTAACCCATAATGAAAATGAATGGGACATTTTCCCCCCAATTTAACATAAGCATATTTATGATGTAGGAATACATTTTGAAAATAAGTATTGTCAGTAAAATAGCCATGAGTCAAAGCACCTTTAATTTCTAAGAATCCTTTGGTAAATGGAACTGGTGTGAAATGTTCAATACCTAAGGTGATTTTTGGCATAGGTCGTGTATTCTGAGAAAATAGTATACCACCACATGATAAGGTAGAATCTTGATTTCCAAGATGTTCTTCACGTGAACCAATTATCAAATCAAAAACTGAAAAACGAGCTTTGGCATAAAGCTCGTGAAAATACACACTGTTTTTACTTTCGTTTTTAAGTATAATAAACGACATATATAATTACGCATATAATTTGTATCTTTGCAAACCAAAA
>JACDZH010000457.1 GCA_013426815.1 Paludibacter sp. | reverse complement strand
TGTCTTATCCTAGAATATGGCTACAGGTTAAACATTGGTTTTAGTTGTTCTTATATACGCTATTTGGTGTTTTACAATGTAAAGATAAATGAATTCTTTTGTTATTATAAATATCGATTGCATTTTTAGTAGCTTTCTTTGCGTGCTCGATATTAAAGAAGATTTGATCCAGAAAGAATTCGTCTTTAAGAATACCATTAACTCTTTCCGCCACAGCATTTTCATAGCAATGATTTTCTTCCGTCATACTGATTTGAAAACCATTTTTTTTGAGTTCTTCTACATACTGATTACTGCAATATTGAAATCCTCTGTCCGAATGGTGTATTGCGTTGTCAGCTGGGCGACTCTGCCACAGGGCTCGTTTGAAGGCCCGTAGGCAGCCCGCCAGCGCCAACGAGTCACTTAGATCTGATCCCACTATTTTCCTTGAATATAAGTCAGTTATGAGCGCCAAATAACAAAATCCGGTTTGAGTTCTGATATATGTAATGTCCGAAACCCAGACCTGATTTGGCTTTGTAATCTCTATGTCTTTAATAATGTTCTTATACTTGTAGAATCGGTGAAACGAATTAGTTGTTTTAGTGTATGCTTTTTTCCGCTTAATAAGCATTTTGCTATCTCTGAGAATATCCAAAAGTCGGTCTCTCCCCACTTTAATATTCTGAGATTTGAACTGTTCTTTGAGGGTGAAATGTAGCTTTCTGGAGCCCATTCTGGGTTGTTCTTTTCGCTCATTCTGCACCAACGCAACTACCTTTTCTTCGACCGTTTTTCGTCTGACAGATCGTTTTCGATACTTATAAAAAGCATCCCGATTCATCCCGTAGCAATAGCAAACTTCCTGCACGCTTGCAGGAAGTTGCAATTCCTGAACCTTTGCAATACAGCTAATTAAAGACTGGTGTCTGTTTTTTTTTTGAATTCCTGCACGCTTTTGTAGCCAAGTTTCTTGGCAGCAATTTCCATAAAGGAATCGTTCATAAGCTGTTCAATGTCCTTTTTTAGCATGAGCTTTTTAAGTTGCTCAATCTCCTTTTGCAGCTCACGTAGTCTGCTGATTTCGTCTTTTGTTTCCACGATTACTCTGGTGTTCATTAAGTCCATTCTGTCGTACTTGCGCACCCAGTCGTTGATGGTACTGGAAGCTACTCCATACAGTCTGGACAATTCTCTTTTACTGTACTTGCCGGTGCTTAATTCGGCCAAAATTTTGAGTTTGAAACTCTCGCTAAAGCGACGCAATAAATGATCATTTTGATACATATCTACTCTAAATTGTGTAGACATTTTTCAGGACGACTCA
>JACDZH010000093.1 GCA_013426815.1 Paludibacter sp. | reverse complement strand
GCTCCTCTTTTTTCAATCTAATCAAAATTCTTTTACCGGACAACAGTGATAATTAAATAAAGAATAGAACCTGCTTGCTTTCCAAACCTGTTCTATTCTTGATGTTTACCAAAATTGTATATTTTTGAAATCATTTAAATAATAATACCCAATTTACGTGCATCTCTAGTAATTTTTTCAATCGATTCATCAATCTGATCGAAAGTATGTGTTGCCATCAATGAGTAACGTATAAGTGAATCCTCAGAAGGTACTGCAGGAGATACAACGGGATTTACAAATACACCATCATCCATGAGCATTTTGGTAAGCATAAAGGTTTTTGTATTATCACGAACAAAAAGTGGTATAATTGGAGTTTCAGTTGGTCCTATTTCAAATCCGGCTTTCAAGAAACTTGATTTTGCACGATTTGTGTTTGCCCACAAAGCATCTTTACGCCATGTTTCTTCAGCCATTACATCTAAAGCAGCTAAAACGCAGCCGGTAGATGCCGGTGTAATTGAAGCACTGAAAATTAATGTTCGTGAATTGTGTTTTAAATAATTGATAATATTTTCGTCGGCAGCTACAAATCCACCAATGGTTCCAAGCGATTTACTAAATGTTCCCATAATCAAATCTACATCATCGGAAACTCCAAAATGTTCACAAATTCCGGCTCCTGTTTTACCAAAAACACCTAATGAATGTGCTTCATCGACATAAATTGATGCATTATATTTTTTTGATAAAGCCACAATATCTGGCAATTTAGCCACATCTCCTTCCATGCTGAAAACACCATCTGTAACTATTAGTTTCAACTTATCGGGTTCACATTTTTTTAAAATGTTTTCCAAAGCATCCATATCATTGTGACGATATTTTAGTAGTTTTGAAAATGATAAACGCTTACCCTCAATTATAGAAGCATGATCGTATTCGTCAAATATCAAATAATCTTCACGTCCTGTAACACAAGAAACTACACCGGCATTAACAGAGAAGCCAGTGGCATAAATCAACGAAGCTTCTTTATTAACTAATTTTGCTAGCCTATCTTCCAATTCAAGATGAATGTCTAATGTGCCGTTTAAAAAGCGTGAACCAGCACAACCTGTACCGTATTTTTCAATAGCTTTTATTGATGCTTCTTTCAGCCAGGGATGATTTGTTAATCCCAAATAGCTATTAGATCCAAACATTAATACTGGCTTTCCAGCAATTCTGACTACAGTGTCCTGATCAGATTCGATAGCCCGAAAATAAGGATAAAGACCATTTGCTTTGGCTTGTTGAGGTGCATCATATTGCCCCATCACATTACTTAGTAGACTCATAAAAAAATATGTGTTTGAAAATAAAACGGCTGCAAAGATACTATTTTTTTATCGAAAACCACAAATTTTTTGATTTCGAGCGCATATTTGTTTACTTTTGTAACTTAAAATTAATCACTAAAATACACATGAACAAACAAATAGATTACATTTTATTACCTGAACTAGCAGCCAAATCGGATGCTAAATGGAAGCGTTTTTTTCGAAAAAACAAAAAAAAACTAACAGGAATGGACATACAAGTTCATACACTTCACAATGATATTTCAGAAAGAATAGATTGTCTAGCGTGTGCCAATTGCTGTAAAACACTAGGTCCTCGCATTACAGACAAAGATGTGGAAAAGATTGCAAAAGCATTGAGAACAAAAACTTCGGTAGTTATGAAACTTTATCTCCGAGTGGATGAAGATAATGATTTGGTTTTTCAATCAATGCCATGTCCGTTTCTTAGAATTGATAATTATTGCTCCATTTACGAATCCCGTCCCAAGGCTTGTCGTGAATATCCACACACAGATAGAAAACGGTTTTTTCAGATTTATAATTTGTCAATCAAAAATGCTTCGACCTGCCCAATAGTATACGAAGTACTCAATCAATTGACAGCCCCCTAAATCCACCAAATGGGGACTTTCAAGAGCATTCACTCTTATTTTTCAAGTTTCAAAAATTACAACATTTTACTTCGTTCTTTTAGCCCCCCCTTCGGGGTATTTAGGGGGCTAATTGTAACTGATCAATATCTTTCCAAAATCTAGGATAAGATTTACTTACCACTTCCGGATTTTGGATGTTGATAGGAAATTTAAGTGCTACAGGTGTAAATGACATTGCCATGCGATGATCGTCATAGGTGGCAATGCTCACATTTTTGGTGGATTCACATCGTTCACCATTCCATGCTAAACTTCCTTCAATAGGTTCATTCAGCATAAAACCGAGTTTTCGCAATTCTGTTATTAAAGCAGCAATTCTGTCGGTTTCTTTAATTTTCAGACTTTCGAGTCCTCTGAAAAGAAATGGAATTCCTTTCATACAGCAAGTTACTACAAAAGTTTGTGCCAAATCGGGTTCGTTTGTAAAATCGTATTCCATTTTGGAAGTCAATTCACCATTTGGTGATAACAAAACACCATCGTCCATAAACGTGGTTTTCACACCCAATTGTTCAAAAAGTTCAGTCACTTTACTATCACCTTGGTAACTATTTTGATTTAAACCAATCAGATAAACACCACCCTTCCCAACAAGCGAAAGAATTTCGTACCAATAAGATGCCGCCGACCAATCGGATTCTACTTTGTATGGAATAGGTTCATAATCTTGCGGTTCGATGGTTATTGTATTGTCATTAAATTCAACTGTTACTCCATATTCTTCCATCATTTCCAAAGTCATTTTAATATATGGTTTGGAAGTAACTTTACCTTCTAACACAATTTTCAACCCCTTTTGCATACAAGGTGCCACCATCATTAAAGCTGAAATATATTGACTACTCACATTTCCTTTTAAATGGATTTCGCCACCTGTGAGCGCACTTCCGAAAATTCGTAAAGGTGGAAAACCCTCATTTTCAACATATTCAATTCGTGCTCCTAAATAATTCAAAGCTTCCACCAATAACTTTATCGGTCGTTGTTTCATCCGTTCGCTGCCGGTTATTATCCACTCGCCCACCGTTTTCGACAAAAATGCTGTCAGGAAACGCATGGAAGTTCCCGCAGCTCCAATATCAAATGTAGTACTATTTGAATCCAATGCATTGATCAACACATTGGTATCGTCGCAGTCGGACAAATTCTGAATATCGTACGGACTGTATGACAGTGCATCCAATATCAAAGCGCGATTGCTAATGCTTTTTGAAGCCGGAAGTTGAATTTTGACAGCAATACTGTCGGTGGGAATATGTAGTTGTTTGGTATTTTGCATGAAAATGTTATGGGGGGTTTACTACTTATTTGTACAAACTATCAATTTTTTATGATACCATTGATCATTAATTTTATCAGAATTCTTCAACTCATTTTCCAATAATATCTTATCACTGTCATCAAATTTAAAATCGGGATGCACGTAGGTAAAGTACTCTGTATCATTAATCCAAAATTTAATAACTTTACTTCGCCATAAGGTTTGAGTAATCAGATTGACATTTAATAACCTGATTTTATTCCTAAGTGATTCCATGTATTTTTGGGGTGAAGATGATATTTTTCTCATTTTCAAGATGTTGTAATTCGAAAAACTTTTTGAAAGGTTGTTGTATTCCCAGCTGGCATACAATGTATCACCTTTGAAGTATTTAAATATTTCTGTTTCTTCGTTAACAATATATTCAATATTCAGAAAGTTTTTTTTGTCAGTATTTTCGACTAATGCAACAAATTTCTCATTACTTTTCTCTTTATCGCTTTTGCATGCAGTAAAAAAAACTAATAAAATTAGTATGCTCAGTAAGTTGTTCATATTAAGGCGATTGGTATTTGTCATGAAATTGTTATCAGTTTATTCTGTAATTCGAAAAATTGGTTTGCTTTTTTTCATTGAATTGAATTATAGCTTTCAATTGTTATAATTTCATCGTCTGTTAATCCATAAAGTTCATAAACCATTTTATCTATTTCATTATCAGTTTGGTTTATTTTGTTTTGGATATCAGCGGCTTTTTTACTTTCGAAATTGAAATAGTCTTCCCATTCCGATTTTTGTGAAAGCGAAAGCTTCACTTTTTTCTTATCAATTTCTTTCAAAAATTCGCTATATGTTATTGAATACCAATTTTGTAGTTTCTTTGACAACTCATCAAACTTGAATTCCCGCTGAATATTTCGCAGGAATTTACCTGAAACATCCTGCAATTCCTTGTTTAAAGTTAGCATAAGATCTGCTCTATCAATAAATGGTTGTTGAGCGGAAAGGGGAATTTTTGGTATTGGTAATTGCTTTAAATTCTGAATAGGTATTTTAGGAAATAATATTTTTACAGATTTAAATTTTACATTGTAATAGTAAGTAAGCAATTTGCTGTTTAATAGAACTAAAATATACTTTAGTGAATCATTCTCAACGTCCTTAATTAAAAGATTATAAACATCACAAACATTTATAAAATTCATATTGTCGTAAACAGAAATTATTTGATTTCCAATCCTACGAACCAGTATTTTCTCGGTTTCATATATGTCAATACTCTTGTAAATTGATTGATTTTTGAAGTCAAAATAGATATATTTTTCTTCAAAACTTATACGATATCTATTTATATTACCGCCACAAATTAAAGGTTTTAAGTCAGTATTATTTTTTGAATTAAATACAAATTCACTTTTAAACCCAAATTCAACTCCCCTTGCAAAATAAACGAAGTCATTTAGTTTTGAACAATTAGAATCCAATTTTAACGTTAAGTCAAATTCAATTTCATTACTATAAATATTGAATATTGTATTATCAAATTTTAAAAAATAATTTTTTTCTAACTCTGTAAATTTAAAATCATTTTTTGAACATAAAATTGTATAGTTGTCTGATTTGATATTCTTTAAAATAACAATTCCTGAGTCAACAGATGCATCAGAAAATACATTAGAGCCTAAATCCAAAATGCTTTTTATTTCATAATTGTATATTAGAAATTTACGGACAATTGTAAACCCAATATTTGTAAATAAAGAACTTGGTGTTATTAAACCAAGATAACCATTCTTTTTTAGTAAATCACAACCCTTTTCGTAAAATAAGCTATACAAATCGCCTGAATTTGTTAGTGTGTATTTTTTCTCAAAATATTGTTTATTTTCCCTTATTCCAACATACGGTGGATTCCCAATTACCACATCAAAACCACCTCTATATTCAGGACGAAATGCTGTTTTAATATCGGTAGTCATGTTTTCAACAAGGGGTTGCAACCCCTTGTTGATATAAGATAGATACATCGCTTCATTATTGGGTTGTATGTCTTGCTTAATTTCAGAACTCATCTCTCTAACAAGGGGTTGCAACCCCTTGTTAATATCGTCAGGATTCATCCCTTCATTATGTGGTTGCGAATTTTGTTTGACGTCATTGGTTATCTTTCTAACAAGGGGTTGCAACCCCTTGTTAATATCAGGTAGATGATGCTTTTCTCGGTTTGTACGTATGTAGTTTATTTTTGTTTGGAGTTCTTGCTCGTTTGTAATATAGTTTCTGTCAAATTTCTGAGCCCAAAGGTTAAAGGTTTCGGTTTTATCTAACTGAAGGTATTCTTTGAATTTTTGAGTTGATTTTCCTTTAAGTTTTCGTACAATATTTGGTAAGTCTTCTTCGCTACAAACTAACAAAATGTGAATATGGTCAGAACAAACATTGTATTCTAAACAATTATATTTACTTTCGATAATTATATCGTGTAATATTTTAGTAATGATAATTGACTCCGAATCATTGAAATAATAAGGTCTATTGACATGAATTTCACCCTTTTGTTTGGGTTCTCGAACTCTGTAATCAATCATTCGCTGCGATGTTCGTGTGTCATGTGTAACCCAAGTAACGTGCCATATTTTCTTGTCTTTCAGTTCAAATACCTGTGGAAACTCTTTATGCCAATTAAATGCTTTTTCACCGGCAATACTTGGGTCATCAACAAGTGAATTGCCGCATTTTATATTGTTATTCAAATCGTTAAGTTTGCGGTTGGGTTGAGCTGTTCGTAACCATAGCGAAAGTTTGGCAATTTCTACACTTTCTTCGTTGATGTCAACACCAAACAGATTGTTTTCCAGAATGCTGGTTTCAATATTAGAGAATACCAAGCCGCCACCAAGCAATTTGGATTCTAATTCATCAATATAATGATGTTCGTTAATTAGAAAATCCAACGCTTGATTTAAAAAAGCTCCTGAGCCACAAGCAGGATCACAAATGGTAATTTGCAACAACCATTCACGATACGTTTTGAGTTTGGTTAATAGGATTTGTTTGGTTTTTTGTAATTGTTTTTTGTCCGAAAAATATGCTTCTTCTACAATTTGAAGTTCTTCCTTTTTTTCTGTACAAAGTTTACCAATTGTGTTTTCAACAATATATTTGGTAATGTATTTGGGAGTATAATATACACCATCTTTTTTCCGTTTTGTGGTCGATTTATCGATATCAACTCCTTCCAATCGCGCTTTTATTTCGTCCAATTCATTGAGCGAATTTTCAAAAATATGTCCCAGAATGTTTACGTCTACTTCGCTTGCAAAATCGTAATCCGAAAGCTTAGACGTATGATTATAAAGCAATTGGTCATCAACCTTAATGGTGTCAAGAATCTCATCCGGCTTAAAAAGACCACCATTGTAAGCAAATACATCATATCGTTCACCTTTAAAACCGGTATTGAGGTACCCAAAATATTTTTTAAATCGCCCATAAAGCGGAACGTATTCGTCCAAAGATTTGAGTTGCTTCCATTGGTCGAGAATGAGCCGAACCGAATTTGGCGGTAATAATTGTCTATCTTCGGCAAAGAACAGGAACAAGAAACGATCTAATAACTTTTGCGATTTTTTAAAAAGTTCTAAGGCATCAAATTGAGGATTAAGTTGTGTTAAATTTTGGTACAATTCACTCTTAAAATTTGAATATTCTTTGTAAAGTTGTTTGGTAATTAAATCTTCCTGGCTTAAAGATTCTTCTTTGAGTTTTTTTGGAATCCCTTTTGAAATGTTTTCAAAAGCCAAGCATAAATACAATAATTCAAACTGCTTTTCGGTAAGCGTAAACAGATTAAACTCCACATAATCAATGGCATTATCGATATAAAAACGTAATTTTTCAAAGTTTGATGTGATTACATAAACACAGTCTTTTTGATTGTTTTTATATCCAAATGCCTGGATTTCAATTTTCTGAAAATCTGTAGTATTGGTTCCTTTTAGTTCTATTACTGCAATAACAATGGTTTGCAACCCATTGTTTATTATAATTGCACCATCAGCTTTTTTGCTATCTTTTTCGTTTTTAAGTTCGGTGGTGAGATTGAAATTAATATTTGGTTTTTTTGTGTATCCCAGTACATTCACAAACAAATCAATCAAGAATTCACCTTGATATTCTTCCTCCTTGCTGTTTCTTATATTCTCCTGAATACCAGAACTTAAGAAATGATTTTTGTAAATACTCCATTTCTCAGCAATAACTTTTTTGTCTTGCGTATTTTGATATTTTGTTAATACTGAATGTTGAAACAATGCCATTTCTTAAATCTTTAAACTGTTAAAAAAACCAATTTCTAAACACAATTTATTGAGTCTACTCAGATAAGTCAATATTTATTTTTTTGAACGCTAAGTCCGCGAAGACGCAACGTTCAGATATACAGCACATATTTTTCTTAGCGACTTAGCGACTTTGCATCTTTGCGTTCAAAAAATATTTTTTGGAGTGAATTGATTTAGTTAAGAAATAATTATTTAGATTATACTGCCAATTGATAAATTTTCGTCACATCTTCTGATGTGAGTTTTACAAAACTTCCCAAGGTATTTTTACCCAAACCCATAGATTTTACCAATGTCGGAATATCTACGGCTTTTGCTCCGAGTTGTGAAAACCGGATAGGCATTCCGAGCGAACTTACAAATTGCTCATAACGTTGAATGCCTTGTATGGCGGTTTTTTCGGGGTTTTGGAAGTCCATTTCACATCCCCAAACGCGCACTGCAAACTGTGCAAAACGATTTAAATCGTGGTGCATTACATATTTCATCCAAGCCGGAAACATAACTGCTAAACCGGCTCCGTGAGCCACATCGTACAAGCCCGAAAGTTCGTGCTCCATTTGGTGACTTGACCAATCGCTGTCGCGTCCCACGCCACAAGTATCATTGTGTGCCACCATTCCAGCCCACATTAAGTTAGCCCGAGCTTCGTAGTCGTCAGGATTTGTCAATGCTTTTGGTGCTTCGTTTATTACCGTAAGCAAAATTCCTTCGCAAAGTCGATCGGTAATTTCTACATTTCTTGTGTTGGTAAAATAGCGTTCCATTACATGTGCCATCATATCGGTGGCTCCACAAGCAGTTTGATAGGGCGGTAATGAACAGGTTAATTCCGGATTGAGAATTGAAAATGCAGGACGCATAGCATCGCCTCCGGTTGCACGTTTCAACATGCCATTTTCGTGCGTAATTACCGATCCGCTGGAACCTTCGCTGCCTGCAGCGGTAAGTGTAAGAATAGTTCCAACGGGTAAAGCTTTTTTTACATATTGTTTTCCAGTGTAGAAATCCCAGAAATCACCATCGTACAAAGCTCCAAGTGCAATTGCTTTAGCTGAATCGATAACACTTCCTCCACCAACTGCCAATACAAAATCGATGTTCTCGTGTTTGCAGATTTCGATGCCTTCGTACACCAAACCACTACGGGGATTGGGTACAACTCCGCCAAGTTCTGTAAACCATATATCCGATTCGGTCAAAGATTTTTTCACACGGTCGAGCAGTCCACTTTTCATTACCGAACCGCTACCATAATGAATTAATACCCTTGTTCCGCCAAACCGTTTTACATATTTTCCGGTTTCGTTTTCCTTTCCTTTTCCGAAAACGAAATAGGTTGGACTATAAAAATTGAAATTATTCATTTTGTTTGGTTATTGGTTAATTAGTTAAATGGTTAGTTAGTTAAATAGTTAAATAGTTAAATAGTTAGTTTATTAACTTGACTAAATGTTGAAAATCAACACAAAACGCGAAACACGAAACGCGAAACATACCATCGAAGTTGTTATTACATTACATGGTTGGAGATTTTTCCCAATCTTTCGATTAATTCATTTCCCAATTCGGTTTTCACTTTGATATGTTTGAGTACTTCAAGCACAAATGGATTTTCGTCGAAACTTCCACGAACCGATTGAAAATCCTGATGCTTTTGCTCTTCGTTTCCATCAACTCCAAAACCGGTCTTCGCATTCAAATCGAACTCTTTTTTGGCATCATTGTAAATAAGTTGGTCAAGTTTTACAACGGAATTTTTCCAAAGTTCTATAAAATTCACAATATCGATATAACTTACTTTATCGATGGTTTTTCCCCAATAATCTTCGAGTTTTTGACAAGCCCAGGTCCATTCGTAATTATAATATTCCTGATGCATCAACTCAAATTTTTGTTGAATTTTATCAAGTGTAATTGGTTCATTTTCAATTTTTTGCAACAAATTGTCTATTTCGTTTTTTGGAGCAATAAGCCCCGATAAGTCTATCCATTCTCCCAATCCTTTTTTGGTATCCGGTTTCAATTGATGACGTACTTCTTCAATATTTTTAAATTCAATTTCCTTTAACCTGTTAATCAGCGAATTGCCGAGAAATTTATAAATGGCAATATTGTATAAATCAATTCCTTTGAGCAAAGAGGAATTTTTGATACTGCAATTCTGATAGGAATAGACATCGGTGGTTTCGCCCGAAATAAGTTGAATATTCTTCAAAACTGCCACACCTTTCATCATTTTCTGAATGGTATAAGGGCTGAGTAGGTTAAAGTTGATCGGATCTAACTTTCTACTGTCTTTTCGATTATCGCGCTTGGGCCATTTTTGTGCATCACGAATTGTACCAACGCTTCGCAGGTTTACGCCCGGCACTAAAAAGCTTTCGGTGGCATTTTCTATCATATACGAAAATGGTAAATCTGACGTGTCCGAATGTTTGGTATGTCGTCCCATAACAAGTGTAAAAGCCCCAATCTTGGCAGGCCACAAAAGATACGAATCACTGGTGGTTTTGGCACCGCGTTCTGCAATTCCCTGATGTATTGGTCCAAGTTTATACATGTGGTTACTTTGATTGGAACCACTTCCGGCATTTAAAAACGAAAACATTCCGGCAATCAATAAACTGGATTTATGATGCGAAACTGTGTACGGTCCGGCAAAAATTGCAGTTGCCTCGCCATGCATTCCCTGACAGTTGGAGAAAAAGAGCGAATCGAGTGCCGAATAATGTTTTCCCATAATGCACCCTTGTCCAATAAAACATCGTGAAACCAATGTAGAATCGGTAATAGAAATGCCGGAACTTAAAATGAAATCGGTGCATTTCACACCCGAACCTACGATTACCGGTGCTTGTGCATTGCTGTTGATGGTGCCATTTTCGAGTAACGAAGTACCTTCGAGTGTTGCACAATCGCCAATACGCACATTTTTTATGCTGCCACAGTTTACAATTCGAACATTTTTTCCAACCGTTCCTTTGTCTGATTGTAGCGCCAGCGAATAGGCATCAATCAATTTTTGGGTATTCTGAATCACCAAGGGGCGATGGCGATACAGTGTCAGAATATATGCCAAAGGCGCCGAAAGATAATCAAAAATCGGTATTTCGCGACCGCCACCTTCGTTCATTACCGGTACTTTTACACCGTTTCCGAAAGAAGATAATCCATCAACAACCATTAGATTTACATTTTCGATATACGAACCTTCACCAATTATATAATTGGCAATATAATTGTGAATTTTGTCAATAAAAACATCGTTGCCGATGGTACAGTTGTGTAAACAGCTATTATTAATTCCGGCATGTTTTTTCACACCTCCTGACAAATCAAAAACTGAATGGTATGTACCTAAAAACACCGTTCCCGAAAAATGAACATTTGAAATATATGCCGGTGAAAATGCTTCTACTACCTTAACTTCGTTCCAGTTTTCGGCCGAACAGCCATAAACGGTTAAAGTGGCTATTTCTTTTTCGGTTAGATTTCGATAATCAATCATAATCTGTTAATTATTATTTATTTCCTTGTTTCCTTCTTACCTCGTTTACTTCTTTACTTCTTACCTAATTTCCTGTACATCATAGTTTTGAAATAAAAAATCGTTGTATGGATAACGTTCAGTATGAATTGCTTTAATTCTTTGATACATCAAATCTTTTAATTCATCGATATTTTGTTTTTCCCTGGCTGAAATAAAAATGCAGTTATCATGCATTTTCGACATCCATGTTTTTTTTAATTCATCCAAACTAATATTTTCACGTTTTTCGGGAGCCAAATCATCATGTTCTTTGGGTGTGTACGAAAATGCATCTATTTTGTTGAATATCAAAATCATTGGCTTTTTTTGCGGATCAATTTCGCGAAGGGTTTGGTTTACAACTTCCAATTGTTCTTCAAAATTTGGATGTGACACATCCACCACATGTAGCAACAAATCAGCTTCCCTCACTTCGTCGAGTGTCGATTTAAACGATTGAACCAAATGATGTGGTAATTTTCGGATAAAACCAACCGTATCTGAAATCAAAAATGGTAGATTGTCTATAACCATTTTCCGAACTGTAGTATCCAACGTAGCAAACAATTTATCTTCAGCAAAAATATCTGATTTACAGAGTAGATTCATCAAAGTCGATTTTCCCACATTGGTATAACCCACCAAAGCAACCCGTACCATTTTACCTCGATTTTTGCGTTGTGTAGCCATTTGCTGATCGATATCTTTCAAATTTTCTTTTAGCAACGAAATTTTGGTAAGGATAATTCGGCGGTCGGTTTCTATTTGCGTTTCGCCGGGACCACGCATTCCAATTCCCCCTTGTTGCCGTTCAAGGTGAGTCCAAAGGCGCATTAAACGTGGCAACATATACTGACATTGAGCCAATTCAACTTGTGTTTTGGCACTGGCAGTCTGAGCACGTTTGGCAAAAATATCCAAAATCAAACTTGTTCTGTCTAAAATCAAAACTTTCAATTCTGCTTCGATATTGCGCAATTGTTTTGGCGATAATTCATCGTCGAAAATAACCACTCCTATTTCATTTTCATCTACAAAACCCTTTATTTCGATAAGTTTACCAGGTCCAACATAAGTTTTTGGATTGGGATATTCTAACCGTTGGAGATATATTTTTTCGGTTGAAGCGCCAGCAGTTTCTGCCAAAAAAGCCAATTCGTCAATATATTCACGGGCTTTTACTTCTTTCTGAAGTTGGGTAATAATACCTACTAATACAGCTTTTTCTTGGAAAATTTCTGTTTTCATTGTTTGAATAAAAAAATGACTTTGATATTAATTTTGTTGTTTTGTAATCATTGTTGTCCGCTAAAAGCGGTATTTAAAAATTTATTGTTGTTATAAGGT
>JACDZH010000092.1 GCA_013426815.1 Paludibacter sp. | reverse complement strand
CTTGTGTTAGCTATAAAAATGAATTTTAGGTACAACACCCGATACTCATATTAATGAATATTACTAAACTAAAACTCATCCTCTTCAATATCAAATTGTGGGAAGAAAATATCTTTGATTTTCTACTGAAAGAGTTTGTTTATTCAATTATAGAAAGCACAATTTTTAGGTTTCTATTCATCATAAATTATGCTAGTCCAATTTACTGAATATACTGCAAAATAGCCACATGGGGTTGATCTTTTACTTGTAGGTTCAATTTGTTTAATATTTGTACGAACATTAGCTGGCTGTCCACCAAACAATGGATTTCGTCCTTGAAATTCTTCTCTCATTTCATTGATAAAAAACATATAATCTCTTGTAATACCGCATAGTTCCAATGTTATTTTATCGCCAGTCTGTAATATTTCATCTTTTTTTGTTGAAGAAAAGTACATAAAAGTTTCATCAATAAGATATACACCATTGAAAAATTCATCTGGAGTTATTCCCCATTCATTGATACTATCAGAAACACAAATATCGTTTCTATAATTACGCATCAAATAATAATTTAGTTGATTTTCGGGATCTTGCATCGATTCTTTTAAAGCCCACATATCGTTTCCAAACAATCTCACTTTTGAAACTTTAATACTATCTACCGTAGGTACAGAATTCATATAACAGGATGCTGTGTACTTCTCAAGTACACCATCGCCATTAACATCCAAATTTTCAATATTAAGCGTATAATTGCGACCTGCTGTACCGTGATAATTAACGGGAGTATGGTAGGCTCCTTTAATATTGGAATCCTCAGTTAATGTAATTGTTTGTTGACCATCATTAACAGTTACTAAAGCACCTGAGATTCCTTCTGATTGTTTGTTCGAGAAATAATCAGCAGTCTTTTTCAAATAGATGGTATGCGTTTTTACATCCGAGGTGATTGCTCCGTCAACAACTAAAACTGGAGATGTTCCATCGAGTTTCAGATCTAATTCAGTTGTACATGCATTTAAAAGTATAACAGCAAGTATTGAAAAAACAAAATATTTCAGTTTCATGATGTTTTAAAATTTGAAGTTATAGGTTATTGAAGGAACAAACGTAAACAAATATGTCATTTCTGCCTTTGTTTTATAGGGCTGATCAGAATCGCCCACAAAATTGATAGACCAAGCATTTTTATGCCCATACAAATTGTAAACAGAGAAATTCCATTCACTTGTCCAAGTTCGATTTGGTTTATGTTTAGGCTTCCATGTCAACGACACATCTAAACGATGGTATTCAGGCATCCGATATTCATTGCGTTTAGAATAAACAGGTATAATAATTCTACCCACTTCCATACGAGCCACCGGATAAGTAATCGGCTGCCCCGAAGTATACACAAAATTGGCTCCAAAAGAGAGTCTGTCATTGAAATCATAATTAGCAACAACATAAAACGTGTGAGTTCTGTCGTAAGGGGCTAAATAGCTTTGGTTTTCGTTAACGCCCTGAATGGTACGTTCTGAGTGAGAATAAGAATAGCTTATCCATCCATTGAGTTTACCTGTATTTTTTTGTAACTGAACTTCTACACCGTAAGCGTTTGAATTTCCAAAACGAAGTTCTCCGTCTAATTTTTTGTTCAATAAAAGATTGGCATGGTCTTTAAAATCGATTGTATTGCTCATATCTTTGTAAAATACTTCAAAAGAGGCTTCCAAATCATTGTTCAAAAAGTTACGAAAATATCCTAAAGCAATCTGATCACATGTCTGAGGCTTAATGTTCTTTCCAGATGTAAACCATAAATCAAGTGGTGTACCTGCTGTTGAGTTAGATGCCATTTGAAGGAACTGATTTGTGCGAGCGTAATTCGCTTTTATAGATGAATTTTTGGTCAGAATGTAATTAACTCCCATTCTAGGTGATAAATGGTAAAAAGTTTTTATTATATGACCTGATTGATAAACGGTAGAATCAATTGCATCATAGTTTTGGTCATAATTATAAACTGTTCCCGACCCAATACTCGAAAAAGCAGTAAAACGAAGCCCTGCTTTTACAGAGAAATGTTTGGTTATCTGATACTCGTCGGAGAGGTATAAAGCTTGTTCAAAGGCATTTACAGCAGGAATTTCATAGGTTTCGTAATAAGTTTTTCCACCAGTGCTTCTAATGGTTCCTGGATTTAAATTGTGTAAAATAGTATTGTAACCAAATTTTAAGGTGTTTTCGGGAGTCCTAAAATATGAAAAATCGGCTTTTAGGCTAATATCCTGCATATTGTAATTCCAATCAAAATTGCTCTCATTGCTCAGGTTTGATTGCAGTCCATAATTGTATCGGCTATAATTCAACGAGAAATTGCTGAACATTTTTGGAGAGAAAAGGTGATTCCAACGACCTGTAACAGTGGTATTTCCAAAATTAAATCCTGCATCTTTGTTTTCAAACTTGTCCTGTCCAAAATAACCCGAAAGGAAAATGCGATTGTTTTCGTTGATACGATGATTAATTTTTGCATTAAAATCATAGAAATACAGTGTATTGTCCTTTATGTCCTTATCCGATGATAGCTTTAGAAACAAATCGGCATAAGTCCGACGCCCTGAAACAATAAATGATGTTTTATCGGAACCAATAGGACCTTCCAAAGTTAATCTACTTGAAATTAATCCAATACCACCAGTTCCAGAAAATTTCTTAGAATTGCCATCACGCATTTGCACATCTAATAACGACGATAATCGTCCATCTGATGTTGCCGGAATATCTCCTTTGTACAAAGTCATATTCTTTATCGCATCATTGTTAAAAATTGAGAAGAAACCCATCATGTGAGAGGCGTTATAAACGGTAGCTTCGTCCAACACAATCAGATTTTGATCAATTCCACCACCACGAACCGAAAAGCTTGAGGTTCCCTCGCCAGCCGAAACTACTCCTGGTAACATTTGCACTGCTTTTAGCAAATCTACTTCGCCCATCAATGCTGGCATTTTACGAATTGTTGCAATTGAAACTTGCTGAACACTCATTAAATTTAGGGTAACGTTTGCATCTTTACGTTTCGATGATACTACCACTTCTTTAAACTCGTTCGTAGCAATCGACAAGTCAATGTTTATTTTTTGAGGATTGTGCAAATCAATCTTTTTTGAGATTGTTTTATAACCAACATAAGAAAAATCAACTGTATAAGTTCCAATAGGTAAACTAATTGAGTAGAAACCATACGAATTGGTGGTTGTTCCACTGTTTATCTCTTTTATAAAAATGGTTGCTCCAATAAGTACTTCTCCATCTGCACCATCTTTGATATTTCCACTTAAACTTACACGATGATCTGACTTATCTGCATAAACCAAATGTAAGCAAAATAAGAAACATAAAGGAATTAAAATTCTCTTTAAATTCATAATTTAAAACTCTCTAATAGATAACTAAATTAATATAAGATACTTTATGATATAACTTAATCTTATACCTTAAAAAAAAGCTTGCCTAATTAGCAAGCATTTTATAATTACAAGGTTTTTCTGACTTCAGTTTCTTCGAAACTTTCAACAATATCACCAACTTGAATGTCATTGTAATTTTTAATATTCAAACCACATTCGTAGTTTGTACCTACTTCTTTCACATCGTCTTTAAAGCGTTTCAACGAATCCAGTTCGCCGGTGTAAACCACGATACCATCGCGGATAATGCGAATTTTATTACCTCGTTTAATCTTTCCTTCACGCACTAAACAACCCGCAACAGTACCCACTTTTGTAATATTAAATACCTCACGAATTTCGACTGTAGCTGTGATTTCTTCTTTAATTTCGGGTGAAAGCATACCTTCCATAGCCGATTTTATTTCTTCTATGGCGTCGTAAATAATGGAATACAAGCGAATATCTATTTCTTCCTTTTCGGCTATCTTTCGGGCTGAGGTGGTTGGTCGAACCTGAAAACCACAAATAATGGCATTGGATGCAGCCGCAAGTAAAATATCTGAATCGGAAATTGCACCAACTGCTTTATGTATCACATTTACTTGAATATTTTCAGTCGAAAGTTTTTGCAACGAATCGGATAATGCTTCCACCGATCCATCCACATCACCTTTCACAATGATATTTAATTCTTTAAAATCGCCCAGGGCTATTCTTCGACCTAATTCATCCAAAGTAAAGTGTTTTTTGGTACGCAAACTTTGTTCTCGTTGTAGTTGTTCTCGTTTGTTGGCAATTCCACGCCCTTCTTGCTCGGAAGTCATTACATTGAATATATCACCCGCTTGTGGTGCACCGTTAAGACCTAAAATTAAAACAGGTTCGCCTGGTTTAACTTCTGTAATGCGTTGATTCCGTTCGTTAAACATAGCTTTTATTTTACCAAAATAAGTTCCGGCCAATACTACATCGCCCTGGTGTAGTGTTCCGTTTTGGACTAATATTGTTGATACAAATCCACGTCCTTTGTCCAATGTAGATTCAATAACAGAACCAATGGCTCGCTTATTTGGGTTGGCTTTCAAATCAAGTAATTCAGCTTCAAGTAATACTTTCTCAAGCAATTCCTCTATTCCTACGCCTTGTTTTGCCGAAATGTCTTGGGATTGATATTTTCCGCCCCAATCTTCGACAAGGTAATTCATTTGTGCCAACGCCTCTTTAATTTTTTCTGCATTAGCTCCAGGTTTATCAATTTTGTTGATGGCAAATACCATTGGCACATTTGCTGCTGCAGCATGATTTATTGCTTCGATAGTTTGTGGCATCACATTATCATCAGCTGCTACCATAATGATAGCAATATCTGTAACTTTTGCTCCACGAGCACGCATGGCTGTAAAAGCTTCATGTCCCGGGGTATCTAGGAAAGTAATATGTTGCCCATTTTCTAGCGTAACATTATAAGCTCCAATATGTTGTGTTATTCCGCCTGCTTCACCAGCTATAACATTTGCTTTTCGAATATAATCGAGTAAAGATGTTTTTCCGTGGTCGACGTGTCCCATTACGGTGACAATCGGTGCACGTGGTAACAAATCTTCCTCAGTATCTACTTCTTCTTCACCAATGGCTTCAGTTACATCAGCACTCACATATTCAGTTGTAAATCCAAATTCTTCAGCCACAATGTTAATAGTTTCAGCATCTAACCTTTGGTTTATTGAAACCATCAAACCAATATTCATACATGTACCAATAACCTGATTAACTGTCACATCCATCATTACAGCCAATTCACTTGCTGTTACGAATTCAGTAAGTTTCAATACACTTTCACCTTCGCGTTCACGTTGAGCTCGCTCTTGTTGACGAAAATTTACGCCTTCGCGCTTATCACGACGGTATTTTGAACCTTTTCCTTTTTTGTTTGCTCCCGAAAGACGTGCTAATGTTTCTTTAATTTGTTTTTGAACATCAACTTCGTTTACAACTGTTTTAATCTGTTTTTTTGGAACATTTTTATTTGTTTTTGCATCTGATGCTCCCCCAGCACCTCCTGTTGTACCTGGAGTTACTTTTTTAGGATGGGCTAATCCTTGTGTTTGCCCATTGTGTTGTGGAACTTTATTGATATCAACTTTGTGATTCGAGAATCGTTCGCGTTTTTTCTTTGGTTGAACGGGTGAAGGCGAATTCGCAACTTCAGCTGCAGTTCTTAGAATTTTTTTCTCTCCTACTAATGTCGACTTTTTGGAGTCAGTTGTTCGAATTTTTTCTTCTCTTTCTCTGCGCTTTTGTTCTTTCGATTTTGGTTTGGGACGTGTACTTTGATTTAATAAATTCAAATTAATAGTGCCAATCACAACTGGTGCTATATCTAAAGTAGTTCGCGCCAACGAGAAAACTTCATCTTCTTCGTGGTCGTTGCTTTCAGTCTCAACACCAAATACTTCTATTTTCTCTGTTATTTCTACTTTGGGAGATTCTTTTTTAAGAAATGGTTTTTCAATTTTTGTTTCAAAAGTAACCTTTGGTTCAATTATTATTTCCTTAATTTCTTCTTTTTCTATTTCTACAATTGGTGATTCCTTTTTTTCTTCTGGCTGTAGTATTGGTTCGGTAATAATTATTTCAGTCTCTTTAATAGGCTCGTGTTTGACAGTAGAAACGACTTCTAATACCTCTTTGGATTTGTTGATTTCCTTTTCTTCATGCACTTTTTCAACCACAGGTTCTACCTTTTGTTCAACTACAGGTTTCTCAACCACAGGTGTTTGAACTTTTATTTCGGGCTTTTTCTCAACGTGTTTGTCCCTAATATCCAAATCGATATGACCTACTGATTTGAAATGCGGTAACTGATCCTCTGAAATTGTAACATGAATTATTTCCGCAGGTTTTTCCACAGGTTTAGGTTGGTGGTAACCTTCAATTGCCACAGTTTCAACCTTGTCTTTCAAATGACGCTCCTGGCTTAATCGCTCCGATTCGATTTTCAGAGCCATGTCTTTGTCAAATTCTTTTGCCAATAAAAGATGCAAGTCGTCCGACAATTTTAAATTGGGGTCGACTATAATTTTATGACCTTTTTTTGCAAAAAACTCTACCGCGGTGGTCATCCCGACATTTAATTCCTTGCAGGCTTTACTTAATCTTATGGACATATATTTTTAAAATTATTTCGTTCCGTGTTTTGCATATAGTGTTTTGCGTATCGTGTTTAGAATAAAATTTCATTCAACGTCGAACGTGAAACGATGAACGTGAAATGCTGAACACGAAACATTAAACGTGAAATATATTATTCTTCTTCGGCAAATTCGGCATTCAGAATAGACAAAACTTCGTCAACAGTTTCTTCTTCAAAATCGGTTCGACGGATTAAATCTTGACGTGATATAGCCAATACACTTTTTGCAGTATCACATCCGATTGCTTTCAATGTATCGATAACCCATTGATCGATTTCGTCGCTGAATTCATCCAAGTAAATATCCTCAGTTTCGGCTTCTTCATCCAATTCGCGGAATACATCAAGTGTATAACCGGTTAGCATTCCTGCCAGTTTGATATTAGTTCCACCTTTTCCAATGGCTTGCGATACTTCTTCGGGCTTGAGATATATTTCTGCCTTTTTCTCCACTTCGTTCAACCGTATCGAAGAAATTTTTGCAGGACTCAGTGCACGCGATATAAATAAACTTACATTGTTGGTATAATTTATTACATCAATATTTTCATTGCGTAACTCGCGTACAATGCCATGAATACGAGCTCCTTTAACGCCTACACAAGCTCCCACAGGATCAATCCGGTCGTCGTATGATTCTACAGCAACTTTGGCACGTTCGCCAGGCATACGTGCAATTTTCTTAATGATAATCAATCCTTCGTGAATTTCAGGTACTTCTAATTCAAATAATCGTTCCAAAAACACTGGAGAAATCCGAGAAAGTATGATTTTGGGATTGTTATTTTTATTTTCGACCATGGCCACAACCGCACGAACGGTATCGCCTTTTCGATAAAAGTCAGTTGGAATTTGTTCTGATTTTGGTAAATAAAGTTCATTCCCTTCTTCGTCGATAAGTAACATCTCTTTTTTCCAAATTTGATATAACTCAGCACTTACAATTTGACCTACCTTTTCGCTGTACTTGGTGAAAACATTGTCTTTTTGTAGTTCCAATATTTTTGACGAAAGTGTTTGACGTAATGTTAATATAGCACGACGTCCAAATCCAATAAAGTCAACTGTGTCAGTCACTTCCTCATCAATTTCGTAGTCTTCATCAATTTTTTTTGCCTCCGAAAGTGAAATTTGTAAATTTGCATTTTCCACATCTTCGTCCGCTACTACTGTTCGGTTTCGATAAATTTCGAAGTCACCCTTGTCAGGGTTAATAATCACATCGTAATTTTCGTCTGTTCCAAACATTTTAGAAATCACGTTGCGGAATGACTCTTCCATTACACTTATCAAAGTACTTCTATCGATGTTTTTTAGCTCTTTGAACTCCGAAAAAGTATCAATTAAGCTAATAGTTTCTTTTTTGCTCATGGCTTATTTGAATCTAATTATATATTTTGTAGTTTTTATTTCTTCGTAGGGGAAAGTCAGTGACTCGGAAACAATTACTTTTTGTTTGGCACCTTCGGGTTTTTCGGTTTTTTTAGTTTCCAAAACAATTTCTTTTTCACGTACTTCGGTTAAAATACCGCTTACTTTTTTCCCTGCTTTAGTAAGTACTTCAACTTCATTACCAATGTTTTTTTCGTACTGTTTAAGCACTTTGAAAGGTTCGGTTAGTCCGGCTGAGCTCACTTCCAACTCGTAATCTTCAATTTCCCTATCCAATTGTGATTCAATATGCCGGTTTACTTCCATGCAAAATTCTAATGTAACACCATCAAAGGCATCAATTTCCACCGAAATACGATTATCTGTGGTGACTTTTACATCCACCAAATAATAATTTATACCGACAATAAAGTCGTTAACTATTTGATAAACAGAATCTTTTGAAATCATATTTTTAGGCATTTCAACAAACGAGGGGACTGTTGTCCCCTCCTCCATATCCTATTTCGGTTGCAAAAGTACAAAATAATTATTTATCATACAAAGATTTAAGAGAAAAAATATCAACAGTGATAAATATTTATTATAATATCAGTATTTTTATTCAAAAATATTTATTTTTTTGAAGCATCAAATAGCAATTATTCATTTCATCCAGTTATCTTTGTAATCATAGTGAATTAAATAATTTGCAGTAAAATGTTCAAAATACTGTCTGTCAATCCAGGCTCAACTTCTACTAAATTTGCGGTTTATGCAGACGAAACACTCGTTTGTTTACACACCATCCGTCATTCTACCGATGTATTAAAAGCTTTTCATACATTGTTTGATCAAACGCAATATCGAAAAGATCTGATGTTGGAATATCTAGGAAATGAAGGAATCAATTTGTCAGATTTATCGGCTGCAGTGGGTCGTGGTGGGTTGGTGCGTCCGCTTGAATCTGGAGTTTATGCTGTAAATGATAAATATATTGCTGATTTAAAGACGTTGCACACTTCAGAACATGCCAGCAATTTGGGCGGTGTAATAGCTCTCGAAATAGCCAATTCCATTTCCGGTTGTCAGGCTTTTATAGCCGATCCGGTGGTTGTTGATGAATATCAGGAGGTGGCACGTATCAGTGGTTTACCTCAAATTCCACGTCGTTCTATGTTTCATGCACTAAATCACAAAGCGATCGGACGAAAATATGCTGCTGCTACCGGAACAGAATATGAAAAATTACATCTGGTAATTGCACATCTAGGTGGTGGAATTTCTGTAGCCGCACATCGATTGGGAAAAGTGGTGGATTCAAATCAGGGTTTGGATGGATATGGACCATTTTCGCCCGAACGTGCCGGAACATTGGATGCAGGTCAGTTGGTAAATATCTGTTTTGATAGAAAATATACAAAAGAAGAAATTCAAAAATTAATAGTTGGAAATGGAGGTTTAATTGCCCATTTAGGAACAAACGATGTCCGATGGATAGAGCAAAATGCTGATAATGGTGATAATCATTCAAGATTACTACTCGAAGCAATGGCTTATAATATCGCCAAAGAAATTGGTGCGATGTTGGTTGTACTTCACGGAAAAGCAGATGCTGTGATACTTACGGGCGGAATAGCTTATAGTAATTTTGTGGTGGATTATATAAAAAAAATGATTTCGCCAATGGTAAAAGTTGTTCTCTACCCCGGAGAAGATGAAATGGAAGCACTGGCAATGAGTGGATTGCGGGTGTTGAGAGGAGAACATGCTAAAGAATATTGATTATTTGAGTTGTTTTTTATACCCTTATAGGTAAATAATAAACGCCGTCCAAAAAGTTGGCTTTATGGTGTATAATTGGAAGATAATTATTAATAGTTTATTGATAATCAATTAAATAGACTGGATGTAATTTGGTAATTAAAAGTGTTATCAATCGTTTTAATATCTGTGCCTCTTTTGAGTCAAATGAAGTTAAACAAGTGCCAAAGATATTCTAGTTCAAGGAAAATTGAATTTACAAAACACATAAAAATAGATTAGCTTCAAGCACCTTATTTTTAGATACTTTAGTAAATTGAATTACACGTTTTATTACAGAAGTAAGCATATTTTTAAATTGTATTTGTTCAACACGACCTACATAACGTTTTCTGAAAACCGAATCAAAATCAACTTTCGCTTTTTCGATAAGTTCATTTCACCTGTTTCCTTATCTAAATATTTTAGAATAATAAAATCGTATGCTGAATGTTCTTTGGCTGCTACTTTCAATACTAACTCTTCCAGTTCCTTTCGGGAAAGACTTTTAATTTGTTCTTTTTATTTCGGAGTTTAATCGGGGCATAAATAAAATATTTTACAATATCAAAATTTCGAACTATTCATGTAGATTCCTTACAGTATTCATTATATAAGTCTTAACCTCTTCTGATAAATCTTTTAAATCATCTTCAACAATAACCTTGTCCATCAAAAGACCTATTACAGTAGTCAAATAGTGCGAACCAGTTATACCATCATACCGGTGGGCAATATATTTATCAGTATTTGTAACTTGTTTATATAATGCCTGATACGCATCTCTGTTATCTTTTTCTACATTGCGCCAAGCTTTTAATATGTTTTCAACCTTGAGCAATCCATTTTCAAAATCACTTTGCAGCCCAATTTCGATTACTTCTCGGGCAGCTTTTTTGTCTTTTTTCGAAAGTTCCATAACGATTTAGTTTTTATGATAACGATTTCATTTTATACACACCATCACGCGCTAAATCTATACTACCACCAGTATAACCACACTCACCCATTCTTGGTGAATTCACTATTGGCATTTGGCTGTAATCTGCAAAATCTTCACATTCTTTCTCGTGCTTTTTTGTACATTTCATACAATAGTACGCCTCTTTTTCCCAACAGCAAACTGTACACATACTATCTGCCGGTGCATTTTTACAAGTCGAGCACATAATTTTCAAAGGTTCGTTGCGCGAAAGTAACAGGATATTCTTTGTTTCATTCAGTTCATAAGATTTCAATCCCTTTAAATACAAGCGAGTAGTTGTACCAAAGTCATAATCATAAGTAATTTTCACCTTGGGCTTAAAAACATCTTTCACTTTGTTATTCATCCCTATTTCTTCTCTACCCATAGTAAAACCACTCAAATGTCCGCAACATTCTAACCAAATATCACGTAGATAATTATCAATAGTTTTAATCTTCGCACTACCATTTACCAGTAAATTGAGAAACATAATATCTGCTTCTACCATAATATGGCAATAAGTTTGTGTTTTTAAACCAGAATAGGCTTTTTCTTTGTCAGCCAGATGTTTAGCAATGTGTTTCACCATTTCTTTTTGCGATAACATTTGTTCGCAATACAGACATTTGCCTTCGGAAGTTAGTTCTTCTGTCATAATGGAATAATTTAGTTTATAAGATTTATTTCTTTAAGGTCGCAATATTAGTCAATATCTTTTGTAACGCTTTATGAAATGATTTCATAGTAGGGGGTTCTCCAAAAAAAATGTCATCTACATCATTCTCATCATGGTTGAGCATATTATAAATTAAATTCTCAGCTTTTTCAATATATTCTTTTTCATTCTCGCATTCGTACGAAAGCAAACCAAATTGCAAAGTTAAATTTTCATTAAACTTTCCAGATTCTGTCAAAATAGCATTATACGTTTTTTTCGATAAATCATTTGTGTCAATAGCCATAATTATTTAGTTTTTTAAATGTTTTTAATGCATTTGTAAGTCTAGATCCAACTGAATAAAAATCTAATTCTTTGATTTAGAATAAACTTAAATGTTATTCCTGAACCATATTTTCCTACATCTTTTTCCCCTCAATTTTTTCTTCCCACAACACCCACATTCCAAATATCAGTCCGTAGAAAAGATATTTGAAAAGATACTGGTGTAAAAAAATGAACGAACTGAAATGATACTCTACATATCCCACAATAAACGCAATTCTGAAAATATTGAACATATAAACGACAATTAAACCCAATGGTATGAACCACAATTTCTTCACCCACGAACCACGTGATAAAGTCAGGATGCATAAGAAAATATAAGCTTGTTTTAAGCCCGAGCAAGCCCAAATTATTTGAATGGTATGTCCGTTTTGGTAACGAAATATGTTGAGAGGCTCCAACACGGCATTTGATCCGAAAAAATGCAAAATTGAAAATGAAACATAAGCCACATGTCTCGCCATCCAATCGAAAGGTGCCGAAATATTCATTCCCCACAAAGTAACTGTTGAATTTAAAGAGTAAGATTCATCGCCTATTACATTGTACTTCCACAAAAGATTGGAAATCATTAAAACAACTGCAAATGTAATTACTCCACGATAAGGAACCAATTTTTCGGGAAATTTCATTTTTGCGATTAGTTTGTTGGTTAATTAGAGTGTGTTTATAAAGTCCTATATTTTTTGCTCGATTTTATAAAAAAC
>JACDZH010000456.1 GCA_013426815.1 Paludibacter sp. | reverse complement strand
TTATATACACAAATTTTTAAACACTTTTGTGACTAAAAAAACACACTCTAATTAGCCGTCAATAAAGGTCTTAATAAAATGAAATTCAATTTAAATTGATTAGAATTTGAAATATGACTCAACAAGAAAATAATCCATTACATGGTATAACATTAAAAGAAATTTTGGAACAATTATTTAAACATTATGGTTGGAATGAGTTAGATAGATTAATCAGAATCAATTGTTTTCATTAAAACCCAAGTATTAATTCATCACTTAAATTCTTACGTAAAACTCCTTAGGCAAGAACAAAAGTTGAGGAATTGTATATATCTACAATTGAGGAGTTTAAAAAATAATTGTTTTCTCCTACCCTTTAAATTTCAATGGTTTTCTATAACATTTTTCGATCAATTCAAATGACTTAAGTAATTGGCAAAATATAATGTACTATTTAAAAAGATTTTTTTGAACGCAAAGATGCAAAGACACAAAGTCGCAACGAATATAAATTATTGTAAATCAAGTATTTTTTAGCGTCTTTGCGACTCCCGCCTTGCGGGACAAGTTTAGCGACTTAGCGTTCAAAATACGACATTATATTAGCACACTTACTTAATTGCATTTTTATTGTAATATTTCTTTCGATTCATGGTGCTAATCTACATATTTTCCAAACTTCATTTTCTTTTGTAAACAAAAAACGATCGTGCAAACGATGGGGTTTTCCTTGCCAAAACTCTATTGAACAGGGTTTTACGACGTATCCACCCCAATGAGAAGGTTTAGGAACTACATCTCCGAATTTTAGTTGATAGTATTGAAATTGCTTTTCTAAAAAATCTTTGGTGCGAATAATTTGACTCTGTGGTGAAGCCCATGCACCAAGTTGACTTTCAATAGGACGTGATTTGAAATACGAAGCTGAGGCAGTTTCACTAATTTTTTCAGCATTTCCTACAATACGAACTTGTCGCTCCAACTGTGGCCAAAAAAACAATAATGAAACATTATTATTTTGAGCCATTTGATGCGCTTTAATTCCTTCATAATTGGAAAAAAATATGAAACCTTCAATTGATAATTCCTTTAATAATACAACGCGTGAATGTGGCTGTAGTTGTTCATCCACCGAAGACAGTATCATAGCTGTTGGCTCTAATTGATTGCTAACAATAGCATCTTGCAGCCAAACTTCAAACTGATCAAAAGGATTTGTTATTACAGTTTCCTCATCCAAAGAAGAAAATAAATATTGTTTTCGAATATCCTGGAGCATAATAATTTTAATGAGTATCGGGTGTTGTACCTAAAATTCGTTTTTATAGCTAACACAAGCGATCA
>JACDZH010000091.1 GCA_013426815.1 Paludibacter sp. | reverse complement strand
GTGTTAGCTATAAAAATGAATTTTAGGTACAACACCCGATACTCATAAAAAATAATTAAGCAAATATAAACTTACAATCCATTTTCAATAAAAAATTTGAGATTGTTCAACAACAAAACATTATGAAGAAAATTTTTAAAATTGTTATGCTGGTATTATTGGCTGGTGCTGTACTTTGGACATTTTGGTTTTTATGGCAAAAATCCCGTCCAATCGTTAAAAAATATGAAATTGTAGTAGTAACGATTGGAAATATCGAAAAACGAACTGTGGCTACAGGTAAAGTGGAACCACGAAACGAAATTTTGATTAAACCTCAAATGTCAGGTATTATATCCGAAGTATACAAAGAAGCTGGTGATAAAGTGAAAGCGGGAGATGTGATAGCCAAGATTAAGGTTATACCGGATATGATGAGCCTAAATAGTGCCGAATCGAGAGTCACGCGTGCACAGATTGCTTTCGATCAAGCAAATAAAAATTATGAGCGTGATAATCAATTATTTAAAAATAAAGTGATTTCGAAAGAAGAATTTGAAAAAACGGAATTGCAGTTTCACAACGAAAAAGAAGAGCTTAAATCGGCAAAAGATAATTTAAGTCTTACAAAAGATGGAATTATAAGCAATAGCACGGCTTATAGCAATACTTTGGTGCGCTCTACCATTACCGGTACAATACTGGATGTTCCTATAAAAGTCGGAAACTCAGTCATTCAGTCGAATAATTTTAACGATGGAACGACCATTGCCACTGTTGCGAATATGAGCGATATGCTATTTGTAGGAAAACTTGATGAAACGGAAGTGGGTAAAATTACTGTTGGAATGCCTTTGGATATTACAATAGGAGCAATGCAAGACCAGAAAATGACTGCCACTTTGGAATATGTTTCACCCAAAGGTATAGAAGAAAATGGTGCCATCATGTTCGAGATGAAGGCAGCTGTTAAAGTTCCATCACATGTATTTGTACGTGCGGGCTATAGTGCCAACGCTGGAATTGTGCTCACCAAACAAGAAAAAGTAATTACAATACCCGAAAGTTGCATTGAGTTCGGTGGTGATACTGCTTTTGTATATATACTAAAAACAAAAAAACCACAGTCTTTTGAAAAAAAACAAGTCAAAATCGGATTATCGGATGGTATAAAAATTGAGGTTAAAAGCGGTTTAAAGATCAAAGATAAATTACGTGGTGCTGAAGTATTGGAGAAGAAACCTGAAGTTAAGAAAGTAGAAGAGAAATAATTAGCTAATATGTTAATTTATAATATGCTTATAAAAGAATGAAGAAAATGAAAAAATATATCGTTATCGCTTTGATTTTTGTTCCATTTTTTGCTTTTGGACAAAAAACATGGACTTTGCAACAATGTGTGGATACTGCTTTGTCAAATAACAGGAATGTAAAACAACAAGCTTTAAACAAGCAAACAAAAGCCATTGCTTATGAACAAGCAAGACAGAATCTTTTGCCAAACCTGAATGCATCTGCTAATCAAAATTGGAATTTTGGACGTTCGTTAGGAGTGAATAATGTTTATCAAAGTTCAAATTCTGCACAAAGTTCTTTTGGATTATCCAGTAATTTAACTTTGTTTGATGGATTGAAAATGAAATACAATATCGATGCTCGAAAAGCGGATATGTATGCTTCGGATTCCGATTTAGAAAAGATAAAACAAGACATAATTCTCAATGTAGCGACTGTATATTTACAGATATTGATGAATAAAGAATTATTTCAAATTGCAACTGAACAACTTGGTTTAACTAAAACAAAAATTGAACAACGAAAAGCACTGGTTGGAAGTGGAAAAATGGCTGAAGGTGAAATATATGAATTGTTAGCACAAGAGTCAAAAGAAGAGTTTTCACGAATACAAGCTGAAAATAACTTGAAACTTTCACTATTAGATTTGGCACAAATTCTCGAACTCAAACATTTTGAGAATTTAGATATTGAGATTCCAACAAATTTATTGGAATCAGAATTGCAATTGCTTTCAACAGATAAGGTTTACGAAAATGCACTTACACATCGTCCCGAAATTAAGGGAGCAGAATTTAGATTAAAAAGTAGTGAGATTAATGTAAAGGCATCTAAATCTGATTTTTATCCTTCGTTAAGTTTGGGTGCTCAAATGGGAACTGGTTATTACAAATTAAGTAATGTAACCAATAATTCTTTTAGTAAGCAATTATCTGATAATATGAGTAATACGATTGGTTTTAGTTTACAAATACCAATATTTAATAAATTTGAAGTACGCAATAGAGTTCGTACTGCACAAATAGGAGTACAAAGTAATAAATTAGATATTGAAAATGCCAAATTGGAACTCAGGAAAACCATTCAACAAGCATATTATAATGCCATTTCTGCCAAAAGCCGCTGGGATGCAGCTCAGAAATCAGAAATTTCCAGTCGTGAAGCATATCGCTTTGCAAATCAAAAGTTTGAAGCTGGAAGAGCAACTACGTATGAGTTATATCAGGCTAAAAATAATCTGACTCAAGTGCTTTCGGAACAAACACAGGCCAAATATGAATACATTTTTAGGATAAAAATATTGGAACTGATGAAATAAAATCCCCTTGTCCCCGAAGGGGGAATTGAGATTCTTTTATTATCACACGAATCTTGGTTTCTTAAAATCCCCACTTCGGGGTTTTTGAGGGGCTGTAATTAAAAAAAATATGAATGCAGATAATATAAAATCGCAAATGCGAAAAGGTTATTTGGAATATTGCATTTTGCTTATTCTAAAAAAGAAACCGGCTTACACTTCGGATATAATTGCCGAACTGAAAGATGCAAAATTGATTGTGGTAGAAGGGACTTTATATCCCTTATTAACCAGACTAAAAAACGGCGAATTACTTGATTATAAATGGGAAGAATCAACACAGGGACCTCCACGAAAGTATTACGAAATGACTCCACAAGGTCAGATTTTCCTGGACGAACTTGAAAGTTCGTGGGAAGAAATTAACAATGTAGTGAAAAAAATAAAAGTATAAAAGACCCCTAACCCTAAATGGGCTTTTATGAGCCAGTTTTTTGAAATACAGAACCCTTCAAACTCTCAAACCTTTCAAACATCAAACTTTTCAAACATCAAACTTTTCAAACATCAAACAAATTATAACATTATGAAAAAGACTTTAACAGTAAATTTAAACAATATCGTTTTTCATATAGATGACGATGCTTATGACATGCTTCAGCATTATCTCTCCGAAATTGCGAATCATTTTCAAGCCGATGATGAAAAAAAGGAAATTATGGCGGACATTGAAGCAAGGATTGCCGAATTATTTACAGAAAAATTACAAAAAAGTAAAAACGTAGTAAACATAATTGACGTTAGTGAAATTATCGAAATTATGGGAAAACCAAGCCAGTATGCTGGCGAGGAAGAAAAAGATGAAACTCCAAAGTCGGAAAGGAAACAACAAAATACCCGTCGTTTTTATCGTGACCCCGAAAATGCCATTTTAGGTGGTATTGCTGGTGGTATTGCTGCTTACTTCAGTTGGGATGTAACTTTGGTTCGTATTTTACTGGTGGTTTCGGTATTTGTTGGTATTGGATTTATCATACCAGTTTATATTATAGTTTGGTTTGTTGCACCACAGGCTATTACCGCTTCGCAACGCCTCGAAATGCAGGGAGAAGATGTTACAATTGACAGCATTAAAACAGAATTGAATAATGCAAAAAACTATATGGAAAGTGATAAATTTAAGCAATCGGCTAATAATGTTGGTGAAAAAATTTTTGAAATTCTTCGTTTAGTTTTCAAAGTTGTTTTCGGATTTGTAGGAGCTGTGCTGGGATTTGTAGGAATCATATTGATAGGAATTCTGCTCATTCTGCTTTTCTTTTTGATTTTTGAACCAGGTTTTTTCAACAGTTTTGCTCCCGGTTTAATTTCAAATTGGTCATTTATAACATCGGATAATGCAATTTTAATTTTTATTGCATTGATTTTAGTGATTGGATGTCCTATTTTTATGATTGGATATTGGGCAATTCGAGTAGCGTCAGGTCGCCATGGCAATACGCGAACTACTTCACTTGTTGTTCTAATACTTTGGTTAGCAGGACTTTTTATGTTTTATAGCGTGGGTGCTCATTCAGTTTTACAACATAATAATCACAGTGCTCATACCTTTTCTTTTCACTGGAACAATAATGAATCTTCGGCTGTGAGTGAAGTCAGAAATTGTGAGGTATTTAATTCAATTGATATTTCTGGAAATATCGAATTAACCTTAAAACAGGACTCAATACAAGAAGTTATAGTTGCGTGTGAACCAGAATATTTACAGAAAGTTATTACTAAAGTTGAAAATGGTGTTTTGAAAGTTTACTCAGATGAACTTTTTCTTAATAGGGTATTAAAAGTTAGTATAACGTCCGATTCCATCCGAAATCTGATGGCAAAAGGAGCTTGTAAAATTAAGACAGAATCACAATTTGTAGTACATGATTTTTTTATTCAGCTTTATGGTGCTAGTCAGGTTGATATGGATATGAATGTTTCCGGGTTATTTAATGTTGAAGTGAAAGGGGCTTCGGAAGCAAATCTTAAGGGAACTTGCAAATCGCTAAAAATAAATGCAGTAGGTGCCAGCGAAATTAATGCAACCGATCTGATTTCAAAAAGTACCGAAGTATTTGTAGCAGGGGCAAGTGATGCAAAAGTTTATGCTTCTGAAACTTTAGATGCTCAAGCTTATGGTGCAAGTGAAATAAATTGCAAAGGCAATCCTAAAGTATTAAAAAATATATCTCATATTGGATCTACAATCAGCATTGAATAACAAATTTACTTATTAGGACTTAACAGATTTTTATCTTCTAAATTAGTTATTTGTTAAGATTTGATTCTTAAAAAAAAAGAATTCTAAAAACATCAAAATAATAGCATGTTGTTTAGAACTATCAATTTTTAATTAACTTTGCACTTTCAAAACAAAAAACAAAAAAAAATGTTTTAAATATATACACTACTGTTTGATTAAATTCCCAATTAAAATTCAAAGCTACTCAATGATTGATTAATTTTTAATGAATTAGTTTACATTTTATAACTTTCATAAAAAATTACATTAACAATAAACCCTATGAAACTATTTATTTTCTATCTCAGTTTATGTTTTTCCTTAATTGCTCAAGCTCAAATATCTAAAACAGTTAAAATTTCATCTGGAGGTTTGTCGAAATCAATGTCAAAAAATGAATTAAATGTTGTAACTAATTTGACTATACGTGGTAGTTTAGATGCCCGTGATTTTCTTACCATGCGAGATGAAATGCCTAAGTTGGCTGTTTTAGATTTAAGTGGTGTTACTATTACTTCATACAAAACAAATGAAGGTACTTTCATAAATATTTTTCAGGCAAACACAATTCCAGAGTCTGCGTTTTATAATCCTAATACTCAATTAGGTAAAATTACATTAAAATCTGTTGTACTTCCTTCGTCTGTAACTTCAATTGGAAGTTATGCTTTTGCTTTTTGCAATAGTTTAATTTACACTAAAATTCAATCAACAGTAAAAATTATTGGAGATTATGCTTTTGCTGGGTGTAGTGGAAATATAACAGTTGATGAAAATAATCCAAATTATTCAAGTATGGATGGAGTATTGTTTGATAAAGCAAAAACTACCCTTATTCAATACCCAATTTCAAAAAAAGGCAGTTATAACATCCCATTGTCTGTAAAGTCAATTAAAGATTATGCATTTTTTGACTGTTATCAATTAACTTCTGTTATTATTCCTTCATCAGTTAATAATATCGGGAGTGCAGCATTTTATAATTCAAGCGGATTAAACTCAATATATACAAATTGTTTACCTGTCGATATTGGAACCTCGTATAATATTTTTTTCAATGTAGACAAAACCAAATGCACTTTATTTGTTCCATATTGTTCAAAAGTACTTTATAGTAGTTCAAGCCAATGGAAAGATTTTGCAAAAATAGAGGAAGACTCAAATGGATTTATATTAAGCTCAAGCACAGCAATTATTAGTGCTACAGAAGGAGGTGGAACTGCTTTAATTATCAAATCCAATGTTTCATGGACAGCAAATTCTGATCAACCATGGATTTCAGTAGAACCAACCTCAGGAAATGGTAATGATACATTAATTTTAAGAACAGATGCAAATTTATCTACTTCTACTCGTACAGCACAAATTACTATTTCTGCACCATCCGAATCTTCTCAAACCTTTACTTTAAACCAAATAGGGCATCCTAAAACATTCAATGTAACTGCTGGGGAATTATCAACAACTTTAACTGAATCAGAACTTTCATCAATCTCAAATCTAAAGCTTACAGGTACTATTGATGCCCGTGATTTTAAAACAATGCGTGATAATTTGCCGTTATTATCTGATTTGGATTTAAGTGAAACAACGATTGTATCTTATATTGGTGGTGAGGGAACAAATATCTATAGTACTGAATATATTGCCAATACTATACCACAATATGCGTTTAATAATTCAAACACAAACACAGGAAAAACAAGCCTTACATCAATTCGTATTCCTAAATCAGTTACTTCTATTGGTGAATATGCTTTTTCATCATGCAGTTCACTAACCAAAATTAATATACCAAATTCAGTGACCTTAATTGGGTCTGGTGCATTTTATTATTGTAGCGGATTAAGTAGTATAATTATTCCAGACGAAGTAACTTCTATTGCAGCGGGAGCTTTTTATAATTGTACCGGCTTAAAGAACGTAACAATAGGCAATTCAGTAGCTTTAATTGGTAATTCAGCCTTTTATAATTGTAATAGATTGATAAGTTTAGTAATACCAAATTCTGTTAAATCTATTGGTCGACAGGCTTTCTACAATTGCAGTAGAATGTCTGGAACTTTAGATATTCCCAAAAATGTAAATTCAATTGGAAGTCAAGCTTTTTATAATTGTAATGGCTTTAGTGAGTTTAATGTTCAACCTGGTAATTCAAATTATTCTTCTTTAAATGGAGTTTTATTTAACAAAAAGCAAACCATTTTGATTCAAAATATATTGAAAAAACAAGGAGAGTATTCCATCCCTAATACAGTTACTACAATAGAAAATTATGCTTTTTTGGGTAGTAATAGTATGACTAATATTACTATCCCAAATTCTGTAATTTCAATTGGTGATTATGCTTTTCAGAATTGTATTGGATTGACCAAAATAATTATTCCTAATTCAGTTACCTCAATTGGAGTATCAGCGTTTCGCAATTGTAGTGGATTAATAACTGTTGATGCTGATAATCCAAATTATTCGAGCATAGATGGTGTACAATTTGATAAAACAAAATCTAAACTCATTCAATATCCTAGCTCCAAACAGGGGAGTTATACAATTCCCACTTTAGTAAAAACTATCGGAGATTATGCTTTTTACGATTGTACTGCTTTGACATCTGTTACAATTCCATCTTCTGTTGTTACAATTGGAAACGAGGCTTTTTATAATTGCAATAATCTAAAATCAATCCATACAAGCAGTTATCCTATTGATATTAGTGCATCTTATAATGTTTTTTATAATGTCGATTTTACTAAATGTTCATTAAATATCCCTTATGGTGCAAAAGCACTTTATCGGGAATCTAATCAATGGAAAGATTTTGCAAAAATTGTTGAGAAAAAACAAGGTTTTATGTTGAATTCAAATTCAATAAAAATAACCGCCTTAGGAGGTATTGCAACAGCCAAAGTAACAGCTAATATCCCATGGAAAGCATTTTGCGATCAAAATTGGTTATTCGTAAAGCCTTCAAATGGGACATCAAGTGATACGATTAAATTTACAGTTGAGGCAAACAATTTGACAAGAACTCGAACAGCAAATATTATCTTTTCAATCGCTAACGAAACTTCACAAACTATCAAAATTATTCAATCGGGTCTACCAAAAACCTTTAATATTGTAGCAGGAAGTTTATCTAGTACTTTAACAAAAACCGATCTTGCAGAAATTTCAAATCTTATACTTATTGGCACAATTGATGCCCGCGATTTTAAAACCATGCGTGATAATATGCCAATGTTAAATGAATTGGATTTAAGTAAAGTTAATATTCAAGCATACAAAGGAGCTGAAGGGACTCTAAATACAATTTCAACTTATCCGGCAAACACAATTCCAAATAATTCGTTTTGTAATCCAAACAAATGGAATGGTAAAATAAACTTATCTTCTGTAATTTTACCTATTACAGCTACTTCAATAGGCGAATCTGCATTCGAGAGTTGTAGCGGATTAACAAATCTTACAATACATTCTTTAATATCATCAATAGGAAATTATGCCTTTTACAATTGTAGTAGTTTAAGCTCAATTTATGTTTATAACAAACCGGTTGATTTAAGTTATTCAACGAGTATTTTTAATAATGTAAATAAAACTACTTGTTCTTTGTACATTAAATTCGAAAATAGAGTTGCTTATGAATCCGCTTTGCAATGGAAAGATTTTAAGAATATTTTCGTTTTTGGGGCGCCTGTTTCAGTTTTAGAACCCTTAAAAAAATACAGTAATAAGAAATCGGTTCAGCGTATTAAACATTATAAAAAAAAGCATAGAAGAAAATAAAAAGATATTCATTAGATTGAAAGGTTAAATTCTATATTTTTACTTTCAAAAACTCCAATTCCAAACAGGGCATAATCATATTTAATCGGATCGGAAGCATCAAAAGTTCGAAGAAGAGCAGTAATTTCCTCCACTGACTTCCAATCGTTTTGTTTTCGGTTCAAAATACCCAATCCACGTGCCACATTACCAGTATGTACATCAAGTGGCAACATAAGGGCAGAGGCAGGAATGTTTTTCCATAATCCAAAATCAACGCCATTTTCATCATCGCGTATCATCCAACGAAGAAACATATTCAAACGTTTTGCTGCTGAATTAGTTCTTACATCCGAAATATGTTTTGTAGCATGCTTTTCGTGCGGAATAGAAAGAAAAACCTCACGAAAGTATATCAGGCTGCTGAAAATACTGTTATCAGATCGATAACCGGTATAAAACACATTTTCTAGCCCTGTGTGATGAAGATAAATATTTTTTAATGAAGTAAGAAAAAACAAACAATCGTTGCCATTAAAGGTGCGATGAATAAAACGCTCAACTCTTAACCAGTCGGAATTATCAGCATCTATAAGAAACTGATATGGGCTTTTGTCCATTAACTCCATCAACCTGTTCGCATTATTTATAATGCTTTTCCTTTGACCCCACGAAATGGTTGCAGTAAGGAAACCGGCAATTTCAATATCTTCTTTTTTCGTAAATAAATGTGGTATCTGAACGGGATCAGTATCAATAAAATCAAATCGGTTATATTTCAATATCCGGTTATCAAGCAGTTGTTTAATTTGGAAATGATTGGCTGAATGAGTCATTTTTCGTTAATAGCTAAATGAGAATTTGATAACAAAACCCGCTCTGTAATTCAAACAAAGCGGGTTATTCTTTAAACTTCTCTCAATTGGTAGAGTTATTGGCAGCTACAAACTAAATTCCTGTCACCGAATGCATTATCTACTCTTGCCACGTTTACCCAGAATTTATTCTCGGCAACCCAGGCAGTTGGATAAGCAGCTTTTTCGCGACTGTAAGGATGATTCCATATATCAGAAACTATTGAATATTCGGGATGTGGCGCATTTAACAATAGATTGTCGGTAAAATCAACAATTCCGGTTTCAATTTCTTTTATTTCGGCATAAATCTGCAACATAGCATCCGCAAATCGATCCAATTCAACCAACGATTCACTTTCGGTAGGTTCAATCATCAATGTTCCATGAACCGGAAACGAAAGGGTAGGAGAGTGGAAGCCATAATCCATCAACCGTTTTGAAATATCAGTCTCGGTAATGCCCGAAGTGGCTTTAAAATTTCGAGCTTCTAATATTAATTCATGACCAACTCGTCCATTTTCACCGGTATAAAGTACACCATAACTATCTTTCAGACGAGCTGCCAAATAATTAGCATTTAATATGGCTATTTTTGTGGAACGGGTCAAACCTTCTTCACCTAACATCCGGATATATCCATAAGTAATTGGTAAAATACTGGCACTACCATAAGGTGCAGAAGATACTGTATTTTTTCCAAATTTTTTATCTGGTAAAAATGGAGTTAAATGATTAGCCACGCATATTGGACCAACACCCGGTCCGCCACCACCATGAGGAATAGCAAAGGTTTTATGTAAATTTAAGTGACAAACATCTGCCCCAATAGTTCCGGGATTGGTCAATCCAACTTGTGCATTCATATTGGCACCATCCATATAAACCTGTCCTCCGTTTTGGTGAATAATCTCACACATTTCTTTGATATGTGTTTCGAAAATTCCATGAGTTGATGGATAAGTTATCATGCAGCCGGCCAATTTTTCTTTGTTGGCTTCGGCTTTTTCTTGCCAATCGGTCAAATCGGTATTTCCACCATCGTCGCATTTTACCACCACGATTTCAAAACCGGCTTGTGCTGCACTGGCTGGATTTGTTCCATGAGCCGAAGCAGGTATCAACAATGTGTTTCGTAAAGATTCTCCTATCGATTTAAAATAGGAGCGTATCGTCATTAATCCTGTATATTCACCGGCTGCACCGGAATTGGGTTGTAAGCTACATGCGGAAAAGCCGGTAATAACTGTCAGATATTTCTCCAATTCGGAAATTAATTCATTGTATCCTTCAGTTTGATTGGCAGGTGCTAAAGGATGAATTCCACTAAATTCAGCACGACTCATGGGCAACATTTCAGAAGCAGCGTTAAGCTTCATAGTACAGGATCCAAGTGAAATCATGGAATGAGTTAGTGACATATCGCGACTCTCCAGTTTTTTAATATAACGCATCATTTCAGTTTCACTGCGATATTTATTATAAACCTCGTTCGTTAAATAAGAAGATGTTCGTTCCAAACTTTCATCAATCGATTTTAAATCATTCAAATCTTCCTCTTCAGCATAAACAGCAACATTGTCAACAGCTAAAGCAAAAATTTCGATTAGTGTATTTAAATCTTCTATATCAGTAGTTTCATCAATACTTAAAACGATTTCGTCATGTTTGGAGTAATGGAAATTAACTTCGTATTCGAGTGCTATCGATTTAATTTTTTCAACAGAAACTTCATTTGGCAAACTAATTTTCAAAGTATCAAAGAAGTTATCATTTTCTTGTGAATAACCATAAACCGGTAAAATTTCATTGATATAAGTTGCAATCGCATGAATACGCTTTGCAATGTTTTTAATTCCTTCAGCTCCGTGATAAACTGTGTAAAAACCTGCCATCGAAGCCAATAAAGCTTGAGCAGTACAGATATTTGAAGTTGCTTTTTCGCGTTTGATATGTTGTTCGCGGGTTTGCAATGCCATGCGCAATGCAGGTTTGCCATTTACATCTTTACTAATACCAATAATCCGACCTGGCATATCACGTTTAAATTCTTCGCGTGTAGCAAAATAAGCTGCCGATGGACCGCCGAAACCCATAGGAATTCCCCAACGTTGTGTAGAACCAAAACAGATATCAACACCCCATTCTCCCGGAGGAGTTAGCAATGCTAGACTTAATAAATCGGCTGCCACAGCCACTTTACAGCCTGCTGAATGAGCATGAATTACAAATTCCGTATAATCTTCAATGTTCCCGTTGGCGTTTGGAAATTGTACCAGAACACCAAAATGACTATTTGTAAATTTGCAATTAAAATAATTTCCGATTTCAAGTTGTATGTTTTGAGCTTCAGAACGGGTTTTAAGTACTGCCAGAGTCGAATTGAAAATATTTTCGTCAACAAAAAGGATATTGGCATTTGCTTTTACCTTATCGCGTGTTCTAAGATTAAACATCATGGTTGCAGCTTCGGCAGCAGCAGTAGCTTCATCGAGCAATGATGCATTTGCCAGTGGTAGTCCGGTAAAATCGCATATTGAAGTTTGAAAATTTAAAAGTGCTTCAAGTCGTCCTTGAGAAATCTCCGCCTGATATGGTGTGTAAGATGTATACCAGGAAGGATTTTCAAATACATTTCGTTGAATAACAGCCGGTGTGCAAGTGTCGTACCAACCTTGTCCGATATAAGATGTAAATAGTTTATTTCTGGAGGCAATTTCAGAAATATGTTCAGCATATTGACGCTCAGTAAGTGCTTTAGGTAATTCAATATCTTTTTTTAAACGAATATTAGTAGGAATGGTTTGTGTTATAAGCTCATCGAGATTATTAACTCCAATTCTTTGAAGCATTATTACCTCATCTTGTTCTGTAATGCCTATATGGCGGTCTTGTAGTAAGTCTTTCTTCATAAAAAAAAATGTTATTTTGTGCCCCAAAAGTACTTTATTCTTTTGTAAAACAAAAAATTATAACTAAAAAGATTTCAACAAAAAATGCCAATTTCTTTTAAGCTATCAACTTGTAACAATAAAAGCGATTAATTAATAAATTGCGAAAATATTCAACAAAATTTATACAATTTATAAACCAATTAAATTATAAATTGTTATTGAAATGTCATTAATAAAATTAAATGATTATCGGGTGTTGTACCTAAAGAAAAATGGTTACATTTGTCTTTCATAA
>JACDZH010000455.1 GCA_013426815.1 Paludibacter sp. | reverse complement strand
CCTTATAACAACAATAAATTTTTAAATACCGCTTTTAGCGGACAACAATGATAAATAAGAAAGTATATAACACTTCCTGATTGGCGAGAGTTACACTTGGCTTTTATTTCTATTCAAAAACAAATGGAAAACGAAATCAAATTATTGGTTAAAAATGAAAAATTATGTTATTCATTTAAATGTTTCTGAAATATTTCACAATAAAAACTATGTAGGACTATGTATTTTCAACTATGTTTAACTTCTAATTAATGGGATGTTCCATATATTTACTATTATTTTGAAGGTTTGCAAGGATTTTAACCCACAAATAACGGTATTGAGCCCAAAAAAAATAAATAATGTTTAAGTTTTTAAAAGTAAAAAATCATGATGTTTTAGCAAAAATCCTAAATGTTAATTACCAGATAGAATTTATATTTGAGGTTATTCTATCTTCAATAGCTGTACGAGTAGAAAAACAATTTATAATATTGAGTTTATAATGCTGGCAACATTATAAAAAAAATACTGATTATAATAAACGGTATGAATTACTTTAGAGAAATTCATACCGTTTTTGAAAGTTAAATTTGCACAGTTTTAATAAACAGTTAACTGAATATCAAGAATAAAAATATTATCAATTGCTTTGTCTCCTAAATTATCAAAAAAAGAATTTGAACCATAACGTACATCAAATTTTGAACGATCAACCTTTAATTGCGTTTTGTAAACATTGTTTAGTTTGGTAACCTCAAAGATTATTGGTTCTGTTTTACCTTTTATAGTTAATTTACCAGAAACATTTGCTTTTCCATTATTGAATTTGCTTGCATTAGTAATAGAAAACGTAGCAGTTGGAAATTTTTCTATTCCAAAAAAATCATCCGAATTTAGGTGGTCAACTAGCTTTTTATTATAAGTTTCGTTTTCAAGGTCTTTACAAGTAATTGATTTCATATCAATTACAACATTTCCATTTACTATGTTACCAGCTTTGAGTTCTAAGCTTCCGCTTTTAACTTTAATTTCGCCATTGTGATCTCCTCCAATTATTTTACTACCTGTCCATTTTACAACCACATTGGTGGGTTTAATGTCAGTAATCTGCGCAAATAATGCAAAAGTGCCCGCAAAGAAAAAGAATACAATTAATTTTACTGTTTTCATAAATCTGAATCTGTTTAGTTTAAGTTGATATTTTTAATTACATGTTAAATCTTATAAACAGTTGGCAAACTCCAATTGTTGGAAAGATTTTATGAATACAGTGATAGATTTTTTCAATTAAATTTAATCTAATTCACTGTTGTCCGGTAAAAGAATTTTGATTAGATTGAAAAAAGAGGAGCCA
>JACDZH010000454.1 GCA_013426815.1 Paludibacter sp. | reverse complement strand
TTCACCTCAATTATCAATTGAATTTTAAAATTCTTATCCCGAACTCAGGTTGATAGTATAATACGATTAAAACTATTGTTTTACAATCTTTACAGCTTTCAGTAATGTTCCATTAGTAGAGATTCGGTAGATATACAAACCTTTGTTGTAATGACTCAGATTAATGGTATTTTCAGAAACATTTACCGAGGTCTTCAGTATTATCGAGCCTTTGAGGTCGAGGATTTCCAGCGTGCTGGATTCAACACCAAAATCACCTTCAACTATTAGTATTCCCAACGAATTCAGGCTTACTTTCAAAGCGTTGTAGTTATGCTTTGAAACTTCGGTAACATAGGAACAATCAAGAGTTCCGGGAACGTGATAAGTTCCTAAATCAGGATGAACATAACACCGGAGACCGGTTCGATTTACGAAAAATTCATCACATATGAAGTTATTTCGAATATTGGAATTGAAAAAGTAGTTTGGATCTCCGATATTTTCAATTATAGTGGATTTCTGACCATATCTATAAGAATTATCTGATGTTTCGGTAAAATAAGTAACATATTGAACTTTTAAACTAATGCCAAATGCTGGAATTGAACTTGTACTATCCACTGTCACCTTATCGTTTTGAGAATTATAAGCAACCGTCCAAGAATCTCCTTTATTAGCTCCGTAAACATAAAGCTGACTGAATTTTTTACTATTATTGTTTAAAAAATAAACAGTGTCGTTACTTTGGTACACATATACAATATTATCATACGATACACATCCCGCATTGCCTTTTATCTGTGTCAATGTATGACATTTTATACCATTGATAATTGTATCACCGGTCGATTTTATTGAATTGTAATTGTTTATTCTTATCGGATTTGCCAGAATTCCATTGCCATCAATTTCTCCATAAAACCATTGTGTATCGGTTTTAAGGTAATCTTTATCGTTCCATTTATCAGTCGAATTGCAATCCACATAAGCCGGGTTTTTGTACAAACATTGATCATTCTGTCCGTAAGATATAAACTCCCAATAATAACTATCACCGCACATAGGGAGATTAGTTACCCAACCGAATAACCCACTGTTCACATTCCCAATCCCTTCAATAACTATTTCTTTACTATATTTAAAATGATAGGCTTTCCGGTAGGTTTGCCCAATTAAGACTGAATCAATCTTTTCGATAGTTCCTCCAATATATCCCCACTGAATGTTGTCGCCTACATTGACTTTAAAATCGTATAATAAAACTTCATATCCACTGGTTGAAGTTGCAGTAGAAGAACCACACTCCTTTATTTTTTTTCACTACTGACCGACAAATAAAACAGAAAAAAGGGAAGTTCTCATAAAGAA